>NZ_LMCV01000025.1:0-62092 GCF_001424925.1 Pseudomonas sp. Root329
ACATGCAGCGTGTTCGACTGCGTCGAACGGCGCTGCGCGCCACTCCCCGGATGCACACCTCCACTCAGCCTCCCGAGGGGGCGGGTGGATCAAGATCAAGGGCTGCAGGCGAGCTAACGCTCGGCCTGTTGAGTGGTGAGAAGCGGGTGTGCGCTGTTCTGTTTTAGTAGGAGCGAGGCTTGCCCGCGAAGGCGGCCTGACAGCCGACCAATGTATTACTGATGTACCCAATTCAATTGTGGGAGCGGCGGTGCGACGATTCGACTTGCTCGCGAATGCGGTGTGTCAGTCGCCATCAATGTTGAATGTTTGACCGCTATCGCGAGCAAGCCCGCTCCCACATTTGTTCTGCGGTATGGCGAAGATTGCCACAAAAAAAAGGCGACCCCCTCACAGGAGTCGCCTTTCCTTTAACCGCCGCTAAAACTTACTCGGACAGTCTGTACGCAATCACATAGTCACCTTGCTTGGTGCCCAGCGACCCATGACCGCCCGCAACAACCAGCACGTATTGCTTGCCGTCCTTGCCGGTGTAGGTCATCGGCGTGGTTTGCGCGCCGGCTGGCAGGCGGCCTTCCCACAGCTGCTTGCCGTTTTTCACGTCGTAGGCGCGCAGGTACTGGTCGAGGGTGCCACTCAGGAAGGCGACGCCACCGGCGGTGGTGAACGTGCCGCCCAGGCTAGGCACGCCCATGCTCAGTGGGATCGGAACCGGTGAGCTGTCACGCACGGTGCCGTTCTTGTGTTTCCAGATGATTTTGCTGGTGGTCAGGTCGACCGCTGTCACGTAACCCCAGGCCGGTGCCTGGCATGGCAGGCCCATTGGCGAGAGCAGGGGTTCGAGGACGACGCCGTAGGGCGCACCTTTGTTTGGCTGCACGCCTTCGGTTTCGCTTTTACGCGGGCCTTGGGCAGCGATTTCGGCGGCCGGGATCAGTTTCGATTTGAACGCCATGTAGTCCGGGTTCATGAAAGCAATCTGACGCACCGGATCAACCGAGATACCGCCCCAGTCGAACACGCCGAAGTTGCCTGGATACACGATCGAACCTTGCAGCGATGGCGGCGTGAACGGGCCGTCGTAGCGCAGGGATTTGAAGTCGATCCGGCAGATCAGTTGGTCGAACGGCGTCACACCCCACATGTCGCGTTCTTTCAACGGCGGCGGCATGAGGTTGAGGTCGGATTTCGGCTGGGTTGGCGAGGTGTGATCACCTTCGACAGCGCCTTGCGGCACTGGCACTTCGTTGATCGGCACGATGGCCTTGCCGGTGCTGCGGTCCAGCACGTAGATGCTGCCTTGTTTGGTGGACGCGAGTACCGCTGGCTTCACGCCGTCAGCGGTTTTCAGGTCCATCAGGGTTGGCTGGCCGCCGACGTCCATGTCCCACAGGTCATGGTGGGTGAACTGGAAGTGCCAGCGCACCTTGCCGGTGGCGATGTCGAGGGCGGTCAGGCCGGCAGAGTGCAGTTCCGACTCAGGGGTACGCGCGCCACCGAACTGGTCCGGGGTCTGGTTGCCCATCGGCAGGTAGAGCATGCCGAGTTTTTCGTCGACCGCGAACATGGACCACATGTTCGGCGAGTTGCGGGTGTAGACCTTGCCTTCGGCAATCGGCGTGGTGTCGTCCGGGTTGCCGCTGTCCCAGTTCCACACCAGTTTGCCGGTGTGAACGTCGAACGCGCGGATCACGCCGCTAGGCTCGTCGGTGGAGACGTTGTCGGTGACGTGGCCGCCAATCACCACCAGGTCTTTAGTGACCGCTGGAGGTGAGGTGGAGTAGTAGCCGCCGGCCGTGAAGCTGCCGATGTTGGCGCGCAGATCAACCTGGCCCTTGTCGCCGAAGTCTTCGCACATCTTGCCGGTGTCGGCGTCGAGAGCAATCAGACGGGTGTCGGCAGTCGGCAAGAAGATCCGGCGTGGGCAGACGTTGCTGACCGGCGCAGGGCTGGCAGTGCCGGTCGGGCTTTGCTCGGAAGCGTAAGCGGCGTCATCGTGATACGACACGCCACGGCAGGTCATGTGCGCCCAACCCTTGAAGTTCGCCGCGTTTTGCGTGGAGAGCTTCGGATCGAAACGCCAGATTTCCTTGCCGGTGTCCGGGTCCAGCGCGATCACCTGGCTGTGCGGCGTGCAGACGTAGAGCATGCCGTTGACTTTCAGCGGGGTGTTTTCGGCAGTGGTTTCGCCCGGGTCGTTCGGCCCTGGCAGGTCGCCAGTGCGATAGGTCCACGCCGGAACGAGCTTGTTCGCGTTTTGCGGGGTGATCTGCGCCAGGGGCGAGTAACGATCGCCGTGGGCGCTGCGGCCGTAGGAATTCCAGTCACCGTCGGGCATGGCCGGGGCGGTGTTGGTCATGCCTGGCACGCTGTCGCGGTCCAGTTGGCCTTTGATTTCACCGGGGTTGGTGAACTGACTGGCGAGCGCGGCAACACCGGCAATCGCCACGGCAGCGCTCAGCGCACCCGTGCCGACCGGATTGAACTCACCGCGATGCAGCGGGCGGCGGACCCACGGCAGCAACATGACGATACCGAGGGCAAACAACATCGCCAGACGCGGCACCAGTTGCCACCAATCCAGGCCGACTTCCCACAGGGCCCAGACGGTGCTGGCGAACAGCACCACTGCGTACAGGCCCAGCGCAGAGCGGCGAGCGGCAATCAACAGCACGCCGGTCAGCGCCAGGCCGATACCGGCCAGCAGGTAATACAGCGAGCCGCCGAGCATGCTCAGCTTGATCCCCCCGGCCAGCATGGCCAGGCCCATTAGCAGAAGCAGGATACCGAGCAGGCTCGGCAGCAGACGGCTTCGACTCAAAGCACCATCAGTGCTCATAGTGTGGTTCTCCGTGACGTTTTAAGTTGTCCCGCGCAAGTTCACTGTAGATGACGATCCGGTGCGGGCAGGGTTCATAGAAAAACTGTTTAGTTGATGCGGTCCTTGTGGGAGCGGGCTTGCTCGCGAAAGCGGTGGTTCAGTCAACATTGATGTTGGGGCTGCCGGCCCCTTCGCGAGCAAGCCCGCTCCCACATGGTTTTTGTGGTGTTGGTTAGAACGATGACTGGATCTTGATCCCGCCAATCAGCGCGTCATCGACCTTGTCCACGCCACCGGGGTGGCGGATGTATTGCAGGTTCGGGCGTACGGTCAGCCAGTTCGTGACGTGCACGCCGTAATAGAGTTCGGCGCTGTATTCGGTGTCCTGCGGTGGCAGGAAGGACGGGTTGTCGTAGTCGAAGACCGCGCGGGCCTGGTTGGTCGCCTCGGCGTTCTTGCGATAGGCCGGGTTGACGTGGACGCGGGCCAGGGCGAAACCGATGTCGTCCTTGGTGCGTGCATCGAACAAGCCTTTGTAGACGACGCCCGCCTGGACATAGTTGTCGATGGCGTTGGTCTTCTTGTCGTGCATCGTGCCGTTGGCGAACACGCTCAGGCCGCGGGAGTTGTCGCTGGCGCGGCGGGTGATCTGCTGCTGCACACCCAGCCACACGCCGTGTTTGCTCGACGCGCTGCGGTAAGCCTCGCCACTCAAGGCTGCCGGCTGACCGTTGCTGTCCTTGTAAGCGTCGGTGGCGTTGGCACTGCTGTAGTAATAACCGGCGCGGTATTCCCCCGGCAGGCCGTTGAGCTTCGGCGACCAGACCAGTTCCACCGGCAGGATCGCGCCCTGGGTGCCGCTGCCGCTGAGCTTGAAGCCATTGTCGCGATCGAGGTTCGACGGGTTTTGCTCGTAGGCGCCGACTTGCGCGTACAGCTCCGGCGTCAGGTGATATTTAACGCGCATCGCCCACTGGCTGACCGGCCAGTTGTACCAGATGCCACCGACCCAGTTGCCGACCTGCGAGCCGCAGAACGCGAGGTTCTGGAAGTCGCAGGGGAAGCTGTTGAAGTCTTCGCCTTCGCCGAAACGGCCGACCTTGATGTCGAGCTTCTGATCGAAGAATTTCTGCTGATACCACATCTGCGTCAGGCGCCAGGTTTGCCCGCGACCCCAGACTTCCTGAGCCGAGGTGAACCCGCCCACGCGTGGATCATTGATGCGGTCGTTGCTGATGTTGTTGCCGTTGCGCTCGGTGATGGTCAGCTGAAACTCGGCGTCGTCCCAGCCCAGAATCTTCTGCAAGTCCATGTGCGTGCCGAGGCCGAACTGGTCGCTGTAGCGAGCGGTGCGGTCATGGTCGTAGCCGCCGTGCAGATTGCTGCCCATTTCGCCGGTGTAATCGACTTTGAAGTCGTAGCCTTTTTCCGAAAGTTCGGTGCGCGTGCCGTTCCAGTCGCCGAGCATCCACGGCGACTCGCTATCGAAGGCCGGAGCGGCCTGGGTGCAAGTGGCGAGGCCCAGCGCGGTGAATCCGCCCATCAGGTTCAGGGCTTTTCGACCAGCAATAGCGGTGCAGACAGCGCTGTCTCGCGGAGTTTGAAGATAAGGCATAGGGGAAGTAATTCTGGGTCTTTTTCTGGGAAGTGAACTGAAGCGGCAGTATGTCGCGGGCAGATGAAGCGTTTCAGCTTGACGGGCGCAAGGATAATGTTCTGTTACAAATAGAGAAAGCGCTTTTGCTGACATGGAGCGTTTCGGATTTGGTAACAGTCAGTGGGAAAAGATCGCAGCCTCGTTTCACTCGACAGCTCCTACAGGTGAACGCATTCCAATGTAGGAGCTGTCGAGTGAAACGAGGCTGCGATCTTTTGCGTTTCACCTACATTTAACTGACCGCACACAGATCGCTTCCCCCCAACGAAGCCCTCGGCTAAGGTGCGCGGCTTCCCATTCTTTCACCGCTCGAAGGCCCGGCATGACCGAACAGAACAACAACCCGCTGCACGGCGTGACGCTGGAGCAAATCCTCAACGCGCTGGTTGAACACTACGAATGGTCGGGGCTGGCCGAGCGCATCGATATCCGCTGCTTCAAGAGTGACCCGAGCATCAAGTCGAGCCTGACATTCCTGCGTAAAACCCCGTGGGCACGGGAGAAGGTCGAGCGCTTGTACGTGAAGTTGATGCGCACCAAGCGACCGGTCTGAGCATGGTCAACCCACCGACGCCAGGTTCTGCCGCGAGGCGTCGTGTTGTCGCCGTGGCTGCGGTGCTTGGCTGGGCGGGACTGAGCATTCAGCTGTACCTGATTCTCTACTCACGCTGGACACTGGCGGCCAGCCTGCTCGGTGGGCTGGTCAGCTTCTTCAGCTATTTCACCGTGCTGAGCAATACGCTGGTGGCGACCGTGCTGACGTGTGAGCTGACGTCCCGCGAGTCGGCCGCGCGACGCTGGTTTTTACAACCGTGGGTGAGTAGTGGCATTGCCGTGAGCATCGCCGTGGTCGGCCTGGGGTACAACGTGTTGTTGCGCCATTTATGGCATCCGCAAGGCTGGCAATGGCTGGCCGATGAGCTGATGCATGACGTCATGCCACTGCTGTTTCTGGCTTATTGGTGGTGCTGTGTGCCGAAAGGCACGTTGCGACTGCGGCATATCGCGGCGTGGGTGATCTATCCAGTGGTGTACTTCGCGTATTCGTTGTGGCGCGGGCGTCTGCTGGCGGTTTATCCCTATCCGTTTATTGATGTCGAGAAGCTGGGTTATCCACAGGTGTTCGTGAATGCTGGCGGGTTGTTGGTGGGGTTTGTGGTGATTGCCTTGCTATTGATGGGTATCGACCGCCAGATTGGGCGGCGCCGATAGCGCCGCCAGCACGAATCACTCTTCGTCGCTGTCATCCAGCCGCCAGTAGCCGACGGCTTTGACGGACTGCTCGCTAAGCCCGTGCTCATCCAGCAACACCCGGCGTATCTGCCGCGACACTTTGCTCTCGGTCGCCACCCAGGCGTACAGATTGCCGCTGGGCACTTGCAGCTGCTTCACCGTCGTCAGCAGGTTGTCCTTGCCGCCCTCGCGCAATACCCAGATCACGTTGACCTGCGCGGCGCTTTCCAGTCGTTGCTGTTCGGCGCCGTTCTCCACTTCCACAATCACCAATGCCCGGCGATTGGCCGCCAGGCCTTCCAGCCGCCGAGCGATCGCGGGCAGGGCGGTTTCGTCACCGATCAGCAGGTAACTGTCGAAGATGTCCGGCACGACCATCGAGCCCCGTGGCCCGCCGATGTGCAGAAACTGGCCGGGTTTGGCCTGTTCGGCCCAGGTCGCGGCAGGGCCATCGCCGTGCAGCACGAAGTCGATGTCCAGTTCCAGCGTGTCGAGGTCGTAGCGGCGCGGCGTGTAGTCGCGCATCGCCGGCATCGGCCCGTTGTCTTTGCCGGCACCGAGCACCAGGGTTTCCAGGGCGGCTTGTTCCGCAGCGTTTTGAGGGAACAACAGTTTGACGTGGTCGTCCGTGCCGAGGCTGACGAAGCCGGCCAGTTCCGGTCCGCCCAGCGTGATGCGGCGCATGCGCGGCGTCAGGTCGACCACCCGCAACACTTCCAGGCGACGGCGTTTGATCTCGTGGCTGACACGGTGAATGGTTTGCACGATCACTTCAGTCATTCGGCTTGCTCCTGAACGGGTTGAACGACAGGGCCATCGACGATGGCTTTGGCGGTGTTGTTGAGCAGGTCGCGTACCCGCAGGATTTCTTCCGGGCTCCAGCGGCCGTGATGCATCTGCAAGGCATGACGCAAGTTGTGCACCGCTTCGTGAATCTCGGCGGGGCGGTCATGGCCGCGCAATGAGCGTTTGCTGACCTCGATGCGCATCCGCACGCCGTCCAGTGCGATCGCCTGATCGCTTAACGACAGACGTCCGGCATCGGTGATGGTGTAGCGTTTTTTGCCGCCCTCGGCGTCGCCCAGGATCATCTCGCTTTCTTCAAGGAAGGTCAGGGTCGGGTAAATCACACCGGGGCTGGGGCTGTACGCGCCGTCGAACATGCTTTCGATCTGGCGGATCAGGTCATAACCGTGGCAAGGCTGCTCGGCGATCAGGGCCAACAACAGTAATTTCAGGTCGCCGGGGGCGAACACCCGTGGTCCGCGTCCACCGCGTTCGCGGCCGGGGCCAGGGCGTTTCTCGAAGCCGTCGCGGCCGTCGCTGTGTTCGCGGTGGGGGGAATGATGGTCTCTCATTTTCCTTCTCTCTCGTCGTATTTAGATACAACTTAAGATATATCTTAATCGCAGGGCAAGACGTTTTTTGCAAGGGACTGATCGGTACCGACGGGCGGTTGGCGCGGTCAATGATGAAATTCACCAGGAAATATCACCGCACATAAGCTGATTTTGTCGCCGATGCAGGCATTGTCTAATAGTTAAAGCTATTACTCTAATAATAGTTGAGCTTATGTTCTAAAAATCCTGCAAGTCCATTGTTGTCTAGGCGAAGCCGCTGTATGGTTTTTTTCGTAAAACTGTATGTAGGCTGTAACTTACAGTCGCTGTTTGGTGTTTGGGTTTTTTGTTTCTTTTTCCTTCTGGCCATGAGGTTGTTTAACTACGCGCTCATGGGAAGTTGCCTGCTTACTTTTAGGAGCAAGAAGCCGAATATGTTTCGGCGTTGGAAGTTCAAATAAGGCGACCTATTACAGGTAAGCATTTTTTAACTTTCAATGAATCGACTCCATAAAGAAAACAGGGACTTAACAATGTTCAAGAAAATCGCAATCGCTGCCCCATTGGCTTTTTTGGCGCTGGGTTCCGCCGGGGCATTTGCCGCAGGTGAAGCGGCTCACTCCATCAGCATTATCGCCCACGTGCCGACTAACGGTTTCTACGTGGTACCTACCAATCCTGACCTCGTCAACAAGGATCAGGACATGAGCTACCAGCCTACCACCGGCAAAATGGGAGAAGTGAACGGGTTCTTTGATGTGCGTAACAACAGCGGTTCGGTTCACGCCAGCCTGGACAGCACGCCAAAACTGATCTCTGGTGCCAATTCCATTACCTTGAAAGTTGAACTCAATAACACGGAACTCAACTTGACCCCGCAAAAGGTTGTCGGTGAAGCCGAGTCTGACGTGAACTTCCGTGCACCGTTGAAAATCAGTGCGGTAGGTACGACCTTCCAGCCGGGCGACTACACCGGTGTCGTGGCAATGACCTTCGACGCTGTGCCTCCCGTGGCGCGCTAACTTTCAAAGTCGCGTAAACCGACAGGGCAAACAGCAATTGTTTGTCCCGTCGGACTTCAACTTGATCGTAATCAGAGTAAGAGTTCATGTTCCCGATGACCCCCATCGCGGCTGCGCTTGCGCTGTTGTTTTGCGCCAGTGCAGCGGCGGCTCCCGTTTCTTCCGCCGGTACGACACCGCGAAGTCTCCTGGCGCAGGCCAGAGGTCTGCCGGCGGATTTTGAGGAGCATTTTTTTGATGTGCCTCTGGCTGTCCGGGTAGAACTCGATCAACAGCCTCTGGGAGAGGCCATGGTGGTGTTGTCTCGCGATGATCGCGTCACCCTGCTCGAATTTACCGACACCAGCGAAAACCGCTTTGGCCCTGTCGAGCGGGAAAAATGGACGAGCTACCTCAAGCCAGGCGTGCCACTGGGCAACTGCACCGGTTCATGTCCGGACCAGGTGCTGGCCGTGCATTACAACCTGGAAAACTCGTTGGTATCGATCCTCACCGAAAACGCTGAACGCGATGTTGAAGCCAAACGTTATTTCGATCAGCCCGTGGGTGGAAGCAGCGGACTGATGGTGCGCAACCAGCTCAACCTCAATGGCGGCCAGGATCAGGATCTGGGCGGGCGCTATGGCCTTGAAGCCAGCGCGAGCCTGGGCAACTGGAGCCAGACGTTCAACATGCAACTGGCCCGCCTCGGCGGTCCCGATGACAAGCTTTATCACGCGATCCATGAGCTTTACACCCAGCGCGAACTGCAAGGCAGCTTCCTGCGCCTGGGCTATTTCACCCCCAATTCCGAAGGGCTGACCCGCCAACCTCGAACGTTTGGCACCAGCCCCGATACCGCTGTCGGCGTCATGGTCGGCAGCTCCGACAGCCTGGCGATCAATAGCCCGATGCCCAGCGTTTATCCGATCTACGTCACGGCCAATCGCCAAGGCTCGGTGGAGATCTATCGCGATGGTCTGTTGATCAACACCCAGTCGGTGCCCGCGGGGTTGCAGACCCTCGATACCCGGCCGCTGCCGGGCGGCATCTACGAAGTGGAAGTGCGCCTGATAGAGGACGGCCAGATCACCTCCACTACCCAGGAGCTGGTCTACAAACCCAACAACTGGCGAAACCTCGACGAGCGCTGGCGCTACAACGTGTTTGCCGGGGAAGAAAGCAAGCTGCTCAGTAACTGGGACCAGCAGTCCAGCGGCAGTCCCACGGCAGGGGCCTCGATCAATTACCTGATGCACCCGCGGGTGATCCTCGGGCTATCGGCACGGCAAATTCGCGAAAAACTGCAATACGGCAGTTCCATCGACTGGACCCTGGCCGATCACATCAGCCTGTACGCCAACGTGTACCAGACGCAGGATCATGGCACCGGCCTCGATCTGCAAAGCCTCTACAACTATGGCGCCGGTAGCCTGGTCTTCAGCCACAACCGCAGCTGGCTGGACACCACCAACCTGTATGAAACCCTGCCAGACGGTACACGGGTGCGCCAACGCAATGTGTTCATTGGCGAAACCAGCAATTCATCGCTGGCGCTCAACCATCGCCTCAACAGCAAAAGCTCGATCAACGCCCGCGTTTCACACAGTGAGGGCAACGTCGAAGGCGTCGGCCTGGACCTGGGCTGGAACCAGCGCACGACGCTGTTCGGTAGCGATGGCAACTGGCGCCTGTCGCTGTTCGACCGGCCGGGCAGCTACAGCAGCGGCAGTGCGCGCAATCGCGGCGTAGACCTGAGCGTCAACTTGGCACTGGGCGCGCCCGGCCAGCAGATCACCGGCAGCATCGGTTCGCGCACGGCCCGTGACGGCAGCCGCGACAACAATGCTTCCCTCGGCTGGCGCCAGGATTTCAACGATCACGTGCTGCAAAACGTCTCGATGACTGCACTCACTGACACCTACGGTGTGGGTGTGTCGAGCCTTGCCAGCTTTCGTACCGACGCAGTCAATGGCGACGGTTTCGTCCAGCGTTCGTCGTACAACGGCAACTTCACCGGCGGTCTTAACCTGGACAGCACCCTGGTCGTCGGCGGCGAGCAAATGCTCATGACCAGCCATTACGAAATGCGTGGCGCGGGAATGATTGTCGACGTGGAATCGGACATCGATGACATCACCCTGCGCGCCGACGATTACAGCGGTGGCGGCGCGGCGTTGAAGCCGGGGCGTAATTTCATCCCGATTACCGCATACCAGAACAGCTCGGTGAGTTTCGACTTCGAGGGCAACCATGTCCCGGCAGCGACCATCGAGCCGGCGCGCACCCGCTATCACCTGAACAAGGGCGGGGTGGAATACCGCAAGGTCCGCGTGATGAAGACCCTGACCGTGCTTGGCCGACTGGTCGATGCGCAGGGGCGACCGCTCAAGGGGCATCACGTGATTAACCACGCCAGTCGCGGGGTAACGGAAGTCGACGGGTTCTTCTCGATGGAAATGAATGCTGGCTCGCCCACGCTGGAAGTGCGTCAGGGTAATCAATTGCTGTGCCAGTTCCGCCTCGATGCGAGTCGTCACCGCAGTGAAAACAACGTGTTGATGATCGGTGATCTGCGGTGCACGCCGGATACCCTGGCGGATGCGTCGTTTATTAAACAGAAGGCGGGTTGAAACGATGATAAGGGGTAAAACAGGAAGCCGCAGTTTTTGGTTTTTGATATTAAGCCTGATGGCCGAAGCAGCGGTGAGTGCAACGATGGATATTCGTGCGGTGTTTCGACCCGATCCTTCAAAACCACTGCAAAACAAGTTTGTTAATGAAACCCCTCTAAGTGGACATTGCGAAATGCAACCTGCGTTTTGCAAAGACAGAGAGCTGTTTTCTTTGCTTATACCCATCGGATTCCGATCTGTTGCGCCCTTTGAGGCGGGGAATGCCGATCAACGCAGGGGGCCGATGTTTCGGGTACCCGGTGAATGGCAAAGACTGAGTGTCAAGCATTCAGAGACACTCGAAAAAGCTGATTTGGAAGTCCGGATAGTCTCGATCGGTGGCCGCTATATCCTGCCTGATACGGCGGAAAATTTGGTCGGTACAGGCGAGCCCACAAGTGTTCAGGGTTGGCACACACGCCTTTGGGGCGACTGGACGTGGCAACCTCCTCAACCTTGTCAATACACAGGAGGTATGTACACGTTACCGGCCAGTAGAACCTTCTTTTGGTTAACCAGCGGATCCAGCGTGTGTGCCGCGAAGGCCAATTACCCAATTCCGTCCGTGACCTATGACCGGATGCAGATTGGCTATGAGTTGCGTACGCCAAACCCGCTGGAGATGTCTTCCGGTAATTATTTTGGCAGTTGGACTTACGATATCGGACCCGGGATGGATTTCGACATGGGCGACATCATGCAGCCTGATGACTCGACCCTGACCCTAAGTTTCGATCTGGATGTGCAACACACCTTGAAGGTTGACCTGCCAGCGGGCGGCAACAAAGTTTCGCTGGAACCCGAGGGCGGGTGGCAACGCTGGATTGAAAGCGGTCGCAAACCGAACAAGCTCTACCGCGACCAGCTGTTTTATCTGTCGGCGTCGTCACGCTTCAAAGTCATGATGCTATGCAACTCGACCGGCGGCACTCGCTGCAAGCTGTATAGCCCCACAGGCAATACCACCGAAGTGGAAACCTACCTCACCTTGCCACCCGGAATCATCAGGTCGGGTGAGTCGGGCTCGCCGACCCAGGTCAAGCTTTACCCGCTTAGACACAACACCTGGACGTCAGTCTTTCAACCAGACATCTATGTGAATCGCAAGGCCGGCTCGCTACGTTTCGAGATGCCCAGGGACTCCATCGATTTTCTGCTGCGGCCCGGCATGAGAGACACGTTCAGCGGCAACATCACCATTATCTGGGACTCGGATGTTTGACCGTTCGAGTCTGGCCACTTTTTTCTGATGAGATTAAAGACAATGAACCGTGTGTTTTTACTGTGGGTGCTCAGTGTGTTTTGCGGGACGGCCAACGCCGGGCCACAGATCAATGTCGGCACCGTGTATGACTATCTGGATGCGGATAAAAGTACCTACCTCAAACGGGTATTCAACAGCGGTGATGCCACCGCGTTCGTCAAGGTCAACGTGCTGGAAATCGTCTACGACGCCGATGGCGCGCCCAAGGAAATTCCGGTCGAGGCTACCGTGGACGGTGCCTCGCGCAACGGCGTGATGGCCAGCCCGGCGCGGCTGATCGTGCCGGCCCAGGGCATGCAGGGCACACGCCTGTTGTACATGGGCGAGCGAGACCGAGAACGCTATTTTCGCGTGCGTTTCGTGCCAGTGGTACCGGAGAAGGAAGATGAATTCGCCGTCTCAAGCGACGAGCGCGAAGACTACAAAAAGAACCTGTCTGCGGGGGTCAACGTGATGACCGGGTTTGGCACGGTCTTCTTCGTTCGTCCAAAAAACGCTCGCTTCGAGAGCGCCATCAGTGAAACCGACCAACGTTATGAGTTGCGCAATAACGGCAACACCGTGGTCATCGTCGACGAGTTCAAAAGCTGCGCAATCAGCAATGAAACCGAATGCGGAGCGACCACCAAACACCACGTCATGGCCGGCAAGGCATTTGGCTTCGACAAGGAAAAGGGGCGCGAATACCGTTTCACCCTGATCGAAGGCGACAGTAAAAAAGTCCTGAAGATTGCCAGCCGATAGGCCGGCTTTCCATTGACACAACGGGTATCGAACATGATCAAGCAATGCGCCGCCGTCGCGCTGACGGCAATGACCGCACTGATGGGCTCTTTGACATGGGCTGCCCGGGAAGAGCACACCTTCGAGGTGATTGTGAGCATCCCGGCACGCTCGTTCTATGTGATCCCGGCCGAACCGGACTGGATACACCGGCCGCAGCGGTTGATCTGGAGCCCCTCGACAACGACCCTGAGCAGTGTGCGCAGGAACTTTGATGTACGGCATGACACCAGCGCCATCGAAGCGCGCCTGGAGGTCGCTCCCTATTTGTCGAACGGCAGGCCGGCTGACGACATTGCGTTGCGGGTCAGTTTCAACGGTATGGAGTTGAGCTCGGACCTTGCCCCACGTCTGGTGGTGTCGGCGGCTGACGCGGCAGCAGGCAAGCGGGTGTTGCTGGAAATCGATCCGGTGAAACCGGCGGGGGGCTTCCGCCCGGGGGATTACAGTGGCAACGTACTGTTGTTGTTCAACGCCAGGGCGCCGGGGGATTGATGTGTCGATCGAGAAGCAGCGCCGAGTGATAAGACTCGGCGCTGGCGTAGGGTCAATCAAAAGGTCCCCAGACGCGTTACATGTTTAAATCCCGGCTCGTGCCATCGCTGCACGAGTCAGGTCTCTGGCCAACTCGTTACGTGCATAGTCCATGTCTCGAATCAGCCTGTTGTAAAACGAGGTGCTCATTTCTTCACCACTGAACACTACTTTCTCTGGAACGTTTAGCACTCGGGCTAACGCTTCCAGTTTTTTCTGAAGCCGTGTTGTCTGAGTCCTGTCCTGATTATTGGCCCACTTGTTTTGAACCTCGCGCAGTTCTTCGAGCTGCCCTAGTTTTCCCTCGAAAAGTTGATCGTTCGACTCGAACTGTTCAGGGTAGGTTTTACGCAAATGTTGCTCCCAGAACGGGTTCTCGAATGAATCGACCATCCCGTTGACCAACCCGTCACCTTTCTCCCGTTCGATGATCGTGTCATAGGCTGTTTCGATTTTTACCCGATCCACACCGGATCTCGGTTCAAACAGCATGCCCTCGGACTGCCACGGCAACTCCAGGCGTTTCGCCAGTCCCGTTTCAAACGCCAGGTGCACTTCCACATCATCCGGAGCGGTGTTGTTTGCCGGATTGATCAGAAACTTTTGCTGCTGGCTGCTGATTTCGGCTCTGGCGACATCACCGACCTTTTCCAGGCGAGCGGCGCTACGGGCCAGCCTCACCAGCCTTTCGTCAAGTACCGTGGCGGACGCCGACTCGCTGTACGCTTGCGACACCAGCACCTTGAGTCCCATGTTGTTGAACAGTTGCGACCCGGCATCCGCGCAGGTCTCGGGCTGACTGGCCTGTTTAAACAGTTCTTCGCGCAATTCGGAGTCCAGCGCCATGGCATCGATCATTTGCCAGACGCGCTTGGTCAACTGCTTGCGAGCTCCGACGTTCTGGTAGTCCTGGCTGTCTCTCTGCTTACTGATGACCCTGAAAAAATCGGTGGAGCCGGGTTCGGCCATCACATCGTGCCAGGACTCTTCCCTGTGTACTTTGTAACCCTCGGACAAATCGAAAACCGAGGGTGCGGTCGAGGACGGCTTCCAATGGCTCAGTTCATCCTCTACAGCGCCTGAATAGGCCTGCTGACGGGCAAAGCCCACGGATTCGCGGTAGTCGCCAAAACGGATCCGGTCAGCATCGGAAAGCCGCAGGGTGCCGAATCGCGCACGTGCCAGGATGAACGCTTGATCCGACCCTGACGTGACCTCTGGTACGGTCTTGATCGGGCATTGGCGCATGTCGAGAGAAAAACCACGCGGGCGGTTTTTCTCGCCGGCCGCATCGCTGAAAAGACCTTGCGGCCAGTCTTCGATACCGGTACTTGCCAGGCCTAATACTTTCAAGTCGCGCATGCCACCGACATTCGGGGGCTGGCGCAGCGGATTGCCGTCCAGCCTCAGCGTTTCCAGGTGGGTGAGGTTGCTCAACTGCTCGAGTGAATTGGCACTCAGACTGATTCGGTTGTCAGCCAAATCCAGGGTTGTCAGCTGACCGAGCTTGCCGATATCGGATGGCACCGTGGTCAATCCTGTGTTGCGGGCGCTCAGCTGATGAAGGTTCGGGAAGTCGTTCAATAGACCGTTCCTGTCGACCGAAAAACGCGCTTTGTCCAGATTCAGCACAGTGATCTGATCAACGTATTTTCTGATGTCGGCCAGCTTGCGTACTTGCTTCCACCAGCGCTCGAGATCCGGGCCCATGATTTCGGAGGAAAGGTCCAGCGTGTAGCCACCGTCCGGATGGATATTGCGCTCGCCGAACGCTTCGCTCTTACGTTCGAAGCACTCAAGCAGCCGTTCCTCGATATGCCTTCCGCCGTTTTGCAGGAAGTCCCTGTTAATCCCTGCGATGGGATCCCCGACACTGTCGAATTGAGTCGGCTGGTCGTCGCGCCACGCCTGTAAGGTGTTGCGCAATTGCTTGAGGTCATCCCTGATGCGGTCGATGGCCTGGTCGGGATCGCCCTTGGCACGCAATGCCTCGAGAAACCGGGTGACTTGCTGATCGCTCAATTGCGGATGCAGCTCCTTGATCCTCTGCTCCGGGGTTTTTTCGCCAAAGAACCAGAACGGACCACGCACCAGATTGACGGTTTCAGTTTTGGCAACTGCGCGAATGGGCGGTTCTGCCAGCAATGTCCGACGTTCAGTAGGTGGTGCGGACTTTTCCATGATCCAGAGTTTGAACAGGCGACCTTGACCCCGTTGGTAGCCCAACGCCGCGCGTTTGTCCTCAGGCAAGGCGCGCAGGATCGACTCATAGAGGTCGCCGGAGTTGTGCAGTTTTTTATTGTCCCCGTCGAGCACTTCGTATTGGCCGTGTTCATCCCGGATCAGCCGTCGAACCGTCGAAGCATCCTCCGGACCCGCGCTGCAGCGCAGTGTGCCGTCATGAGTGCCGTCCCAAACTTCGATGCGTAAATCGGCGAAGCTGTCGGTGTGGAATTTCAATGTGTTGAGCGCCAGCCTTTCGGTGTCCGGTACAACCTGCTCATTGCGATAAAAACCATCGTAGGCTCTGGCGGTTCCGGCTTCGAAGTTCATTTCACGGGCCAGGGTTTTAATGCGGAGCGGCAGGCGACTTTCTTCGGCCATTATCGTGCGCTCGGCGGATTTTGCGTCAGCCAGCACTGTTTCTGCGACGGTGAGAGGGATGTTCGGGAAGGATTGCCTCAGCAGCAGGATTTGCGCCTTGTCCGACGTCTCTCCTGCTTGGTACAGGCGCTTTGAGGTTTCGCCTGAGCTGCCTGCGCGTCCGTCGAGGGCCTTGGCCTCGTCATACGCAATGAAGCGCTTGATCGTGTCAGCCAAAATCGGTGGAGGCGGCGCGCTATCGATATGCATGCGGCGTAGCGCATTGGTTTGCGTGCCGCTGCTGACGCGGATGTGCTCAAGCTCGGTGGGCGAGAAGCGATCTACGCGGTGGCCGAGGCGGCGCATCAAGGTTTCGCTTTCCCATTCGACCGGGTTTTCCGCCTCGTGCACCCAGGCGCCATGGCCGTTGTGTTCCAGCGTGGGCTTGTAGGCATTAGGGCGAGTGGGGTGCTTGATACGGTGCGTCCTGGAGGTCGGCGCCTTCGAGGCTTTCTCGACGACGTAGAACTTGTCATCCAGCGGCAGAATGTTCTGATTGGCGTGGCGATGCAGGCCGTATTCGTCGGGTTTTGAGTCCGCCGAGAGGGTGACATTCTTCTGCTCGTAAGGTGCGAGATCGGGTTGCCATAACGTTTTTTTGCCATCAGGCAGCTTGACCGGCTTCATGCCATCGACCAACGGCGACAGTTTCAACTTCAAAGCGTTACCTATTTCAGCGCCGGCTCCAAATGCCGCCAGTTGAATGACATCCGTCACCACGCTGATCACATGTTCGGCCGCTTCAGAGCCGAGACCTTCAGCCAGATCGACGATCCCTTCGATGACGTCCGAGGTCAGCTGGTAAACGGTGTACGCCATCATCAGTTCGCCCAACCCCGGCACGAACGGCGTGGCGATCAACAGTGCGACATTGAAAATATCCGAGACGATTTTCTTGAAGTCGTCCCACCAGGCCCAGCGCGCGTTGCTGTCCGTGTCGGCGGTGGATACGGCGATCTGCCGTGCATCGTTGAGGATCTTGTTGAGCTTTTGCCGGTAGGCGTAGGCCCAATAGTTACCGGAGAGTGGAAAGTGCTCGAACTCCAGGCGGGGGCGAGCCACAGCATCCTCTCGCCACGTCGGACGCTGATCCGTCGGACCCTCTTTGTCATGCCACCTGACAGTCACGAGCCGTCGATCAAGGTCTGCGAAAAAATGCCCGCGCTGTTGTTGATCGACGAACTGGCTGAAGAATTGTCGATAGCTCTGCTTTGATGAGGCGCCGACTTTGTTTTCGCGTAACTGACGCGCCAGTTCAGTCATGAACGTGTCGGCTGAGTCGTACTCCTTAAGCGGGTGATCGGGGTCATGGGGGATGTAGGCAATGAGCCTCCGAATGCCGCCCCTGCCGGGCACGGCAGGAATCAGCAGAACAATGCCGGTCAGGCGGGTTCCCATCATCGACAGGTCGCAGCAGCGCATGAGCCTGCCATTGAGCAGCAGTTGAGGTTCATCCTTGGCAAGGTCCAGCATCAGCTGGCAGGCATCGGACTGGATATCGGCGGTGATCCATGCCAGTTGCGCGGCGACGGCGAGTGCGTCTTTCTGGCTTGCGGTCACCTTAAGCTGCATGAAGGTTTCGGCTACCGGTTCGCCGGGCAGCAGATAGCTCTCGAGGTGTTTCTTGTAAAGCGCGCCGAGGTCCAGTTCCCGGCACAGGGCCTGAAACTGGCCGATGGTCATTTTGTGCTTGATCGCGATGACATCGAAGTGCCCGCAATCGTCGGGTTTGCTGATGAACTGCGAGTCGGCATCGACCGTTTCGGTCTTGGCGAAGTTATGCAGCGCCGCATCCAGCAGGGACACGGTCCGGGTCGTGACACCGCCCGTCACATCATGCGCATACCAAGGCAAACTTTTGGGCAGGTACAAGCGCAGGTAAGTCGTGCTGACGTCATCCTCGATGCCGTAGCGTTCCTTGAGTTTCGCTTGGAGCAGGGGCTTGGCAAACGGATACACGTCCAGTTGTTTGAACAGATGATCCACCCGGTTCTGCGAGCCCCAGGCCTTGAGGTTAGCGGCCTTGAGCTTGTCATGATGGGAGGCGGACACGGTGGTGTACCACGGCTGCATCTTCAATGGAGTGGCCGCCAGGGCCAGGCCTCGGTTGAGGGTGGCGGTTTTGAAATTGTCGCTGGTGGCGTTCTTGATGAAGTCGGAGTGCCGGCCTTTATCGGTGTTTGCGGCAGGCGTGGGAGCGTCAGACATGGCAATCATCCTTGATCGTTTTAAGAATGATCAGCCTATCTGTCGGGGCTAAAAACAACAGTCTAAAGATCTGTGCTTAACCGGCGCTTTCAGCCGGTAAACAGGTCAGTATTCAAATCTGAAAAATAATTAAATACCACCTGCTGCGCAAAAGCTCACAGTCGCGATGTCGGAACTGGCTGACACGCGACACTGCTGCCCGGTTGCAGGTACGGCGTCAGAATCGGCGCCATCCCCTTGAGCACTTGCACTGGCAAGGCCGAGGTGAACTTGAACGCTTCGGCCGATTGCCCGGGCACGAACGCAGTCATCGTGCCGAAGTGACGATCGCCGATGTAGAACACGAAGGTCGCGGTGCGGTTGATGGATTTCGAACTCAGAATTCGCCCACCCGAACCGAAGGCTTCGATGCGGTTATCGCCCGTACCGGTCTTGCCGCCCATGGCCAACGGTTTGCCATCGGGCGTCACGAAACTGCCGGACACACGCTTGGCCGTACCGGCATCCACCACCTGCGACAACGCTTCACGCATGGCCGTGGCCACCTCGGAAGGCATCACCCGTTTACCGACATCCGGATCATTGATCAGTTTGGTTTCATATGGCGTGTTCGCCGCGAAGTGCAGGCTGTCGATGCGCAGTGTCGGCATGCGCACGCCGTCGTTGAGGATGGTACCGATCAGCTCCGCCAAGGCGGCCGGACGGTCGCCGGAACTGCCGATGGCCGTGGCCAGCGACGGCACCAGATGGTCGAATGGATAGCCGACTTTCTGCCAGCGTTGGTGAATGTCGAGGAACGCCTCGATCTCCAGCATGGTGCGAATGCGGCTGTCGCGGGCACCCTTGTGACGGCTTTTGAACAGCCAGCTGTAGACTTCCTGGCGTTCGAACTGGCTGGCTTTGACGATCTGGCTGAACTTGGCGTCGGGGTTTTTCAACAAGTAGCCGATCAACCATAGATCCAGCGGGTGAACCTTGGCGATGAAGCCCTGGTCCGGTAGGTCGTAGGCGCCAGGGCCGTAGCTTTCGTAGAGCCGTTGGAGGCGTTCGTCGGTCAGTTTTTCGGTGAGCTTGGCGCCTGACAGGTGCGAGTGCACGAACATGTTGAAGCTTTCCTGACTGGCCTGTGGCAACAGATAACGATGCACCGCGGCCATGCGAATCGGGGTCGGGCGCATGCTGTCGAGGAAGGTCTCGAGCCGCGCCTGGGTGTCCTTGTTCTTGTATCTCTTCCAGAACTTCAGCAGGAACGACGTGCCTTCGCGGTCGGCGAACGAGGCCAGGTATTCCTGACGCCGAGGGTCGCGGTCGTCCTTGAGCAATTCGGCGCTGCTATTGGCGCCGGAGTACGTGGTGTAGCGCACCAGGTCACGCATCAGCCGAATGAACGGCAGGTTGATCGACTCACGCAGGGCATCACGCAGGGTAGGAATGCGGCCGTTGTCTTCTTTGCGAAAGTTAACGAATGTGTGCAGCCCGCCACCGGTGAAAAAAGCTTCACCGGGGCTGGCCGAGTATTTGCGATCCAGCGCAGCGCCGAGCATGCCTGGCAAGTTGCGGTCTTTGTTCTGGATCAGGTAATCGACGGCCCAGCGACTCAGGCGGTCCTGATCAGGGACGTCGACCTTCTTCAGTTCCGGGATGGTCATCGTTGCGTACTTATCGTGCAGCTCGGCGATGATCTGCAAATAGGTGGTCAGCACACGCATCTTGGCGGTGGAGCCCAGTTCCAGCTTGCTGCCTTCATTGATATCGAACGGCTGGTCGGTGCTGTCGGTCTGCACCCGCACCCGCGAGCCGTCCGGGGTCAGTTCGAACAGGGTGAAGCTGTAGCGCACTTGGGTGGTACTGGTGGGAGTCAGCAGGCGTTCGCCCATCAAGCCGATCTGCGCAGCAAACACAGGGTCGGCCAGATGCTTCAGGTACTCGGTAGCCTTGGTTTGCAACTCGCCTTGCAGGGTGCTGGTGGCGGAAAGATCAAGGCGATCGAGGTCGTACAGCGGACGGTTGAGCAACCCGCCCAGACGACTGCGTGCCACGCTGATGCCCTTGTTGGTTTCGATCGGCTGAATGGTTGGCTGTGTCTGCCAGTCGCGATAGGTCACTTTGCTGGTCAATGCCGCTGCCGCGAGTGGCGCATCGATCACGTCATTCAGTGCCAGCAGGCGAATGTGGCTGTCGGTGAGTTCGGCCAGTTCATCGTGGCCCTTGGTCAGGTAGTGGGAAGGGCGGCGCTGGGCAATCATCAAAGACAGCATCTCACGCAGGGCCAGACCTTTTTCCGACATGCTTTTCGGATCTGTCTCCTTACTGGCCAGCCGCTCGTTGGCCTGGTTGAAATCGGCGCCGTACCAGACGCGCAAACCTTCGGCCATGCCATGCACTTCACCGTGGCCCGGTACTGCCGACAGGGGCACGCTGTTGAGGTAATCGCGGATCACGTCCTGCCGGGCTTCGAGGGTCTCCGGTCCGGCCTGATAGGCGCGCACACTGGCAGAAATCATCTGACGGATTTTTTCCGCGCCCGATACGGTCAGGCCATCGGGCGAATGCCGGTACTTCTCAAGTTGCGTGGCCAGGGTACTGCCGCCCGCCGACTGGCCTGGCAGGTGCATCAACTTGGCGACCTGGGACCACGCCGCCATGCCGAACCGTGGCCAATCCACGGCAGGGTTGGCCCGGGGCTGATGGGGGTCGAGCAGAAAGCGGTTTTCGATGAACAGCAAACTGTTGACCACCACGGGGGGGATCGCCGCAAAGCTTGAATACAGTTGTTGTGGGTATTTGTACTGGTAAAGCGGTGCCCCACGGCAATCGGTGATCGACAATCCAGCCTGGATTTTCTCCGCGTAGGGCACGAAAAAGCCATTGCCGGTGTAGTCCATCAACTTTTGGGAAAACCGGGTCTGGGACGCCACAACATAGTCACGCTTGATCAGACGCGGCAGGAATTCACCCAGGGAGCTGTAGCCCAGACGCAGGTCGAAAGGACCGGCACCGGGATAGTGAATGGCATCGCTGGGACCGGGTTTCAGCTCGTAGCTCAGGGTGGCGGCGAATTGGCTGAGTTCCCGGGATTGAAACTTCGACGTGCGCATTTCCTTGGCCGCGGCCAGCCCGAGGACAATCAGAATTATCAGCAACAACAACCAGAACGCCCCCCAACCGTGCTTTATACGACTGCGAGGGGGTTTTTCAGGTAAAGGCGCTTCATCCACACGTTCAGTCGGAACCACATTTTTTCTCGAATCGGTTTGCCATAAAGCGCCCATAGTCGACTGATCCATTCACGCAGATTGAGAGGACTTGTCTGAAGCTTAGACGGTGGTTGGCCTTGGTGAAAAAATTGTGAATACACAAATCGTGAATTTTCATCGTCAAGTCCCGCTTTACGGCTACTGCGCAACCGAACGGGGATAAAAGCTGCTGGCGAGCTAACGCTCGGCCTGATGAGTGGTGAGGAGCGAGGCGGGCATGCGCTACTTTGCTTTTTTTTGGGAGCGAGCTTGCTTCGGGCGGCGTTCCGTAACCGGCTTTAGCACCCTATTCATCGGCCTCTGCGTCTGGTTCCACAACTACAACAAACGCGCCGACTTCCCGCGTAGCGCGGGAGCGGAATAAAAAATGGGCACGCCAACGAGGTTGGGTGCCCTTTTTTTATGCCTGACGAATCAGCTGACTCGATTTTGAAGCTTGGCGAAAATCGCCGCCATCTCGGGTTCATCCAGATGATCCAGCATTCGCTCCACCAACAAATGCACGCCGTCAGCCATGCGGCTGAGCGCCAAGGCTACGGAGCGGCGGGAACCGTCCACATCGTCGGCGAGGTTGGCGGCGATGGCGCTGATGGACAGCAAATCTTCCGAGGCATTGGCGAGAAGGGTTTCGCTGAAGAGCTGGCCGTTGCGTTTTGGTGGCTTGGGATCGGCTGGCGGGAAGTGATGGTCGAGGGCGCGCTCGGCGGCTTCGTGGAGCTTGTTGGAGTCGAGTGATTCGTAGGGCGATGCCGGATCGGTTTCCGGCGGATTTGGTGTGACCTTGAACATTGGCTCAATCCTCATATGAGTGAGGCTGCAACCCGTTCGCTACTAAACGTAAGGGTGGCAGCTGTGCACAGGTTAGTAGACCGATGAGCCAAGAAATCGGCGCGCCGAAGCGCCCTGCACACAACCGCCATCAAGTGCGGGCATGGGCTGCCTGCTAGATAGATACGTTGTGCGTCTTGACATCGACGGGCTACTAAACCCGATCACTGATGGGCAGTGACAGGAACCAAGTTACCGACCGCCCCCAAGGCGCACAAGCCGGCGGATTCTGGCGTAGCCGTAGGCAACGGCGCAAGGTGTTGTAGCTTGCAGGAAGTAACCTTGAGGCGTTTTAAACAAACGCCGTCGAGCGGTGTTTAACCATCGGAAATGTTGGCAAGAAAGAATCTTCCATGCGTCCTATCCGCTCGCCATCATGAGGAGTGGCACCCACAATCTAAACCTTGGCACTCACCTCACTGCGATTCACCAACGCATCCAGCGCATCATTCAAACTCGATGCCTTGTCGCCAACCAACAGATGCCAAACCCCACCCTCCAACTGACTGACACCCTGGCAACCCAACGCCTTCAATTCACATTCCGACAACACCTTGCCATCCGCCAGTTGCAATCGAATCCGGGTCATGGCGATGCAATCCAGCTGCAATACGTTCTCGCCACCACCCAAGGCCTTCAGCCATTGCTGTGCTTCTGAATTCGCCACCGCCGCAGGTTTCGGCGCATCGATAACAGCAGGAGGGGAAGAAACAAGTGCGCGCCCCAACGCAGGCATCGCCAAGCGAATCTCATCGGCAATGCTGTCTGCCATCGGCCCGACCACGACCTGCAAACTCCCACCCTTGCCCGGACGCACCACCGCCATCGCACCCAGTGCTTTCAACTGCGCATCGTTTGCCTTGTTGCGATCCACCATGTCCAGCCGCAACCGAGTGGTGCACGCACCCACGGTGATCAAATTCTGCGCACCACCCAGCGCCTTGATGTAAGCCCCGGCCCGTTCATTCTCAGCGATGACCACTTTGTCGCCATTCAGAGCATCTTCACGCCCCGGCGTTTTCAAGTTGAACCGACGAATGCAGAAATCAAACACCACGTAGTAGATCACCGCATACGCCAGGCCGACCGGGACCATCAACCAACCGTTGGTGGATTTTCCCCAGCCGAGAATCATGTCGATCAAACCACCGGAAAACGTAAAGCCGAGATGGATATTCAGCAAGTTGGTGATTGCCATCGACAGCCCAGTCAGCAACGCATGCACTAGATAAAGCAGCGGCGCGAGGAACATGAAGGCGAATTCGATCGGCTCAGTCACCCCCGTTAAAAACGACGTCAGCGCCATCGACAGAAAAATCCCGCCCATGACCTTGCGGCGTTCCGGCAACGCATTGCGGTACATCGCCAAGCATGCGGCGGGGAGGCCGAAGATCATCATCGGGAACATGCCGGTCATGAACTGGCCGCCCTTCGGGTCACCCGCGAAGTAGCGCGACAGGTCGCCGGTGACGATGGCTCCGGTGGTCGGGTCAGTGAAGTTGCCGAAGACGAACCACGCCATGTTGTTGAGGATGTGGTGCAGCCCGGTGACGATCAGCAGGCGGTTGAAAACGCCAAAGACGAACGCGCCGAAGCTGCCGCTCTCCATCATCAACGTGCCGAAGCTGTTGATGCCGTGTTGGATGGGCGGCCAGATCAAGCCAAAGATCACGCCCAGGCCGACGGCGGCGAACCCGGTGACAATCGGCACGAAGCGCCGGCCGCCAAAGAACGCGAGGTACTCCGGCAGTTTGATGTCCTTGAAACGGTTGTACAGCGCGCCCGCCATCAAGCCGCTGACGATCCCGGCGAGCATGCCCATGTTGATGCTCGCGTCGAGCACCTTGAGGGTGGAGATCATCACCAGATAGCCAATCACCCCGGCGAGGCCTGCGGTGCCGTTGTTGTCCTTGGCGAAACCGACCGCGATGCCGATGGCGAAGATCATCGCCAGGTTGGCGAAGATGACTTGGCCAGCGTCGTGGATGATCGCGATGTTCAGCAGGTCGGTGTCGCCCAGGCGCAGCAACAGGCCGGCGATCGGCAGGATCGCGATCGGCAGCATCAGCGCGCGGCCAAGGCGTTGCAGGCCTTCGATGAAGTAGTGGTACATGGCGGATCTCCCTGGATTTTTTGTTGTTTTCAGCTCAGAGGCCATTGCTGGTGACAGGCGTGACGCACCGCGCTGGCGCTGCTCAACTTGAGCAGGTCCTGGCTGAGGCGTCGGCATTCGCTCGCGTCCAGGTGGCGGACGCGGTCCTTGATTTCACCGATCTGCACCGGGCTGACCGACAACTCGCTGACGCCCAGGCCAATCAAAACTGGCGTGGCCAGCGGATCGGAGGCAAGGGCGCCGCAGACACCGACCCAACGGTTATGCACCGCAGCACCGGCGCAGGTCTGGGCGATCAGCCGCAGAAGTGCCGGGTGCATGGCGTCGACCCGCGAGGCGAGACCGGCGTGGTCGCGGTCCATGGCCAGGGTGTATTGGGACAAGTCATTGGTGCCGATGGACAGGAAGTCCGCATGCTCTGCAAGCTGCTCGGCCAGCAGCGCGGCGGCGGGGACTTCGATCATCACGCCCAGCTCCGGGCGCTCAAGCACACCGAGTTCAGTGCACAACGCGTCGAGACGCTGGCGGATGTGCAGCAACTCATCGACCTCGGTGACCATCGGTAACAGGATCCGGCAGCGCGACAGCGGGCTGACATGCAGCAAGGCGCGCAGTTGCTGATCGAGCAATTCCGGGCGGACCTGAGCCAGGCGAATACCGCGCAGGCCAAGCACGGGATTGGCCTCAACCGGCAGCGGCAGGTAGTCGAGTTGTTTGTCGCCGCCGACGTCGATGGTGCGGATGATCACCGACTTGTCGCCCATGGCGTCGAGCACGGCTTGATAAGCAGCGCGCTGTTCCTCTTCGTCCGGCGCGGTGTTGCGGTCGACGAAGAGAAACTCGGTACGCAGCAAGCCGACGCCGTCGGCGCCATTGGCCAGGGCATCAGCCGCTTCGGCGCTGGAGGCCACATTGGCGGCGACTTCAATCTGCAAACCGTCGAGCGTCAGTGCCGGGGTGTGAGCCTGAGCCTGTTGCTCGGCGCGGCGCTGTTGATGATCGAGTTGCGCCTGATGCACTTCGGCCAAACGTTCGGCATTTGGCATCAGTTCTAGGCGACCACCATTGGCATCCAGCACAACCGCTTGGCCTTGCTGCTGATCCAGCAGCGTAGAACCTAGCGCGACTATGCACGGCAAGCCTTTGCCGCGAGCGAGAATGGCGACGTGGGAGGTCGCGCCGCCCTCGGCCATGCACAACCCGGCGACACCTTGCTGACTGAGTTGCAGCAGATCGGACGGCGTCAATTCATGCGCGGCGACGATGGCGCCGGCAGGCACGTCGTAGTGCCAGGTTTCGCCGAGCAGGGCGCGCAGCACGCGTTGTTTGAGGTCGCGCAGATCGTTGGCGCGTTCGGCCAACAACGGGCTGCCGAGTTGCTGGAGCACCTCGCACTGCACGTCGATCGATCGGCTCCAGGCGTGGGTCGCGGCCATGCCCTGGTCGATGGAAGTGTTCGCAGCGTTCAGAAGCGCCGGGTCTTCGAGCAGGGCGAGGTGCGCGGCGAAGATTGCTTCTTCGTCGGTGTTTTTATGTTTCCTGGCTTGGGCCAGCGTGTGATCGATTTCGCTGCGCACAACGGTCAGCGCGGTATCGAGAGCGTGCAGCTGTTGCTCGGGATCATGGTTGCCGGCGTCCACCGGCAGGCTGATTGCGCTCAAGCGGAACAACGGGCCGCCAACCAAACCGGGCGCTGCACAAACACCGTGCAGCACGCCCACTTCGGCAGTTCGAGTGCGTCGGGTAATCGGTGTCGGCGCGGCGGCGTGGCTGTCTTCGGCCAGCGCTGTGGATAACGCGATCAGCAACGCTTGCAACGCGGCTTCGGCGTCCGGGCCCTGGCAGCTGACCTGAACCTCGTCCTGTTCGCCAACGGCCAAACCCATCAGCCCGATCAAGCTGTCGCAGGTCGCCGATTTGCCAGCGAAATGCAGCTGCGATTTGCTCTTGAAACCTTGGGCTGTCTGACGAATCAGCGCTGCCGGACGAGCATGCAGCCCGCCGCGATGGGCGATACGAATGTGGCCGACAATCTCTTCCCCGGATAGCTCCGCTTCAGCCTGCGCTCCAGGTGCGTGCCGACGAATGATGTGCAGCAATGGCTCGCCAACTTTTACCGACTTCAGCGTGATCGGCCGCGCCTGAAAGTCCTGGCTGTTGGTCAGGATCATCAAGCTGACCAGGCTTTTGCACTGCTGCGCGACCTTGTCCAGGTCATAGCGCAACAGCGGTTGGCCATTGCTGACCCGCGCGCCTTCCTTGACCAGCATCGAGAAGCCTTCACCCTGCAACTCGACCGTGTCGAGGCCCAGGTGCAGCAGCAACTCGGCGCCGTTGTCGGCACGCAAGGTGACGGCGTGGCCGGTGCGCGCGACGTGCACCACGATGCCGGCGCACGGGGCGTGGAGGGTGTCGTTCAGCGGATCGATGGCGATCCCGTCGCCCATGGCGCCGCTGGCGAACACCGGGTCCGGGACTTTGGCGAGCGTGAGCACCGGGCCGCTGAGCGGGGCGCTGAGGGTCAGCTCTTTATTATTGTTGTGCATGGCTCGGTCTCATCAGGAAATACGTACGGGTTCGGACTCAGTGCGTGCGCGTCACTTTGCTCAAATGACGCGGCTGGTCCGGGTCCATGCCTCGGGCAACGGCCAAACCGGCGGCCATGACGTAGAAACTCTGGATTGCCAGAATCGGGTCGAGGGCCGGGTGCTCGGCGCGGGTCAGGGTGAGGTCGCGTTCGGCAACATCATCCGGTGCGGCCAGCAATACGCGGGCACCGCGCTGGCGCATGTCGGCGGCGAGGCTCAACAAACCGACCTGCTCGGCACCACGCGGGGCGAAGATCAGCAGTGGATAATTTTCATCGATCAACGCCATCGGGCCGTGACGGACCTCGGCGCTGCTGAAGGCTTCAGCCTGGATCGCCGAGGTTTCCTTGAATTTCAACGCGGCTTCCTGGGCGATGGCAAAACCGGCACCACGGCCAATTACCATCAGGCGCTGGCAATTGCGTAGCGCGTCGATGGCCAGGCTCCAGTCCTGTTTCGCCGCCTCGCGCAAACCTTCCGGCAGCGCGAGACCGGCCTCCAGTAATTGCGCATCCTCTTTCCAGTGGGCGATCAGACGGGCGCTGGCGCTGAGGGTGGCGATAAAACTCTTGGTCGCGGCGACGCTGCTTTCGGTGCCGGCACACAGCGGCAGGCTGAACTCACAGGCGGCCTCCAGCGGCGAACTCTCGGCGTTGACCATCGAGATGCTCAGTGCGCCGCGTTTGCGCAGCAGACGCATGCTGTTCACCAGATCGGGGCTTTGCCCGGACTGCGAGAAGGCGAACGCCACTTGGCCGCTGACCTTCAGTGGCGCTTGCAACATGGTCACCACCGACATCGGCAACGACGCCACCGGGAAGCCCAGCTGCTGCATGGTCAGGTAGGCAAAATAACTGGCGGCATGATCGGAGCTGCCGCGAGCGACGGTCATCGCCACTTGCGGTGGCTGACGGCGCAGGCGCCCGGCGATCTCGATCATCTGCGGGTCGAGTTGCTGCAATTGGGCTTGCACGGCCTCGAACGAGGACAGCGCCTCTTCAAGCATTTTTGAAGTCAATGTCTTCTCCTTCGACCATGACGGCGGTCAGTGTGAGTGAGCGATCGAGCCGCACGCAGTCGGCCCAGCTGCCAGGTTGCAGGCGTCCGCGTTCGTTGAGGCCGAGGTAGTCGGCGGGGAATTGCGAAAGACGTTGCGAGGCCTCGGCGATCGGCAAACCGATCTTCACCAGATTGCGCAGGGCCTGATCCATGGTCAGCGTGCTGCCGGCCAGCGTGCCGTCGGGCAAGCGCACGCCGCCCAGGCATTTGGTCACGGTGTGGCTGCCGAGCTTGTATTCACCGTCGGGCATGCCAGCGGCGGCGGTGGAATCGGTGACGCAATACAGGCATGGGATCGAACGCAGGGCCACGCGGATGGCGCCGGGGTGTACGTGCAGCAAGTCCGGAATCAACTCGGCGTATTTGGCGTGAGCCAGTGCCGCGCCGACGATGCCCGGCTCGCGGTGATGCAGCGGGCTCATGGCGTTGTAGAGGTGAGTGAAGCTGCTGGCGCCGGCGTTCAGCGCGGCAACGCCTTCCTCATAACTGCCGAGGGTATGGCCGATTTGCATGCGCACGCCACGAGCGCTGAGGTCACGAATCAAGGCGTCATGGCCGGCGATTTCCGGGGCGATGGTGATCACCCGGATCGGCGCCAGTGCCA
This sequence comes from Pseudomonas sp. Root329, assembly GCF_001424925.1. Lineage (NCBI taxonomy): Bacteria > Pseudomonadati > Pseudomonadota > Gammaproteobacteria > Pseudomonadales > Pseudomonadaceae > Pseudomonas > Pseudomonas sp. Root329. Next base: position 28,609 of record NZ_LMCV01000025.1, read on the forward strand.
GGTATTCTTCGACTTCGGCCATCAATGCGGTGTGGGCGAAATTCGGTTGGGCACCGAGTTTTCCGGGGTTGATGTATGGGCCTTCCAGGTGCACGCCGAGGACTCGGGCGCTGCCTTTCGGGCGCTGCTCGCAGAACTCGCCGACGTCCTTGAGTACTCGCGATATTTCTTCGTTCGGCGCAGTCATGGTGGTCGCCAGCAGCGACGTGGTGCCGAAACGCACGTGGGTTTTGGTGATGGTCTCGAAGGCTGGCGCACCTTCCATGATGTCTTTGCCGCCGCCGCCATGAACGTGCAGGTCGATGAAACCCGGCAGCAGGTAAGGCAGGTCGTTGTCGGCCGGATCGCACGGTTGGCCTTCAATCGACACGACCTTGCCGTGTTCGTGAATCAGCCGGCCGCGAATCCAGCCGCGGGCGGTGAGGATGTTGTCTTCGGACATGATCGGTTCTCGGTTCTTTGGCGGTGAAGCGGGTTATCGACGAAGCTCTGCGACAAAGTCGTAGTAGTCGTTGCGGCAGTAGGTGTCGGTGACTTCGATGGGTGTGTTGTCTTCCAGGTAGCCAACCCGGGTCATCAGCAGCATGGCGGTGCCGGGCGCGATGCCCACCAGGGCGGCGAACTCGTCCGAGGCGTTGATCGCCTGAATGTGCTGCAGGGCGCGGACGATCGGCTTGCCGATGCCGTCGAGGTATTCGTAGAGGGAGTCGCCCACCGCTTGTGGCTTGGGAATGATCGAGGCGGGCAGGGTGCTCATCTCGATCGCCATCACTGTGTCGTCGGCTTTACGCAGGCGTTTGAGCCGCGCGACCTTGTCGTTCGGCGAGAGGCCGAGACGGATCAGTTCTTCGTGGGTCGGCGGAGTGATTTCACGCTCCAGCCATTGCGAGCCGGGGACGAAGCCTTTCAGGCGCAGCATTTCGCTGAAACCCGAGAGGCGCGACAGCGGTTGTTCCAGGCGTGGGGTGATGAAGGTGCCGGAACCCTGGTTGCGACGGATCAGGCCTTGCTCGAACAGAACTTCCAGCGCTTTGCGTGCAGTGACCCGGGAGATGCCCAGCATTTCGCTGAGGTTGCGCTCCGATGGCATGGCCTGTTCGGCTTTCCACTGGCCGGCATGGATCGCCGCTTCCAGATTGCGCGCCAGTTGCAGGTACAACGGCGTGGGCTGGGTGTCGTCAGGGCGTAGGGCCTGAAGGTCATTCATGTAGGTTTGGTCCGATGCGGATATTGGAGTGTTGTCGCCCGGTGGTGGGGTGAAACCTAATACCACTTAAATACCATGTCAATGAGACCACTTTGCTGTTGGCGCGGGAAAGCCTGCCCTGATTGATGGGTAAGAGGGTTGTTGGTTTGAAGTGGTATTAGAGGTTGGGTTTTTGAACGCAAAGATCGCAGCTTGCAGCAGCTCTTACCGATGGGAGTGGTATCTACCCGGTAGGCGCCGCCAAAGGCTGCGATCTTTTGAATTTATTTTTCGAGGAGCGACCAGCGGTAGCCAATTGATCGCATGGGACGCGGAGCGTCCCGGGCTGCATTCCCACGCAGAGCGTGGGAACGATCATTGCGGGGGGTTACGGGCGGATTTCGATCATCGTGCCGTCCGGCACCAAACCCCAAACCTCGCGCATGTCCATGTTGCGCATGGCAATGCAGCCGTCGGTCCAGTCCAGCGTGTGGAACAGGTCTTCGGGGTTTTCTTCAGTGTCCGGGGTGCCGTGGATCATGATCATGCCACCGGGTTCGACGCCTTCACGACGGGAGCGCACGGAGTCACTGATGTTCGGGTAGGAGATGTGCATCGCCAGATTGAATTTATCGCTGACCTTGCGCCAATCCAGCCAATAGAAACCTTCAGGCGTGCGTTTGTCGCCTTCCATCAGCTTCGGCCCCTTGGGGCGTTTGCCCAAGGAAATGCGATAGGTCTTGAGCGGCTTGCCGTCATTGATCAATTGCAATTGGTGGGCGGACTTGAGCACCAGAACTTTTTCGATGACTTTGCCGTCCAGCGTTTCCGCAACGGAAGCCTGGGAGACAGCGACGAACGACAAGCAAAACAGGGCAAGCAACCAGCGCATGAAACGATATCCCTAAAAGGTGTCGCGACTATTTAATAGTTATAGGTGAGTTTAGAAGCTTTAAGTGATGGCAGGCTGGGCAAGCGGCGGGATCGACTCGGACCGCACGGGGTAGACCTCGGTCCGCCGGTCAGCGAAGAAACATTCTAAGGTACGGCCCACTGTGCGGAAAGCCAGGTCGGACCAAGGGATGTCGGCTTCTTCGAAAAGCGCCACTTCAAGGCTCTCGGGACCGGCGCAAAAGTCCAGGTCCACCAGCTCGGCGCGGAAGAATACATGCACCTGGCTGATGTGCGGCACGTCGATCAACGTATAGATGCTCAGGTTGCGCACCCGCGCGCAGGCTTCTTCGGCCGTCTCGCGAATGGCCGCCTGCTCGATGGTTTCACCGTTTTCCATGAAGCCGGCGGGCAGGGTCCAATAACCGAGCCGAGGCTCGATGGCGCGTCGGCACAGCAAGACCTTGGAGCCCCAGGTCGCGACGCAACCGGCGACGATATTGGGGTTCTGGTAGTGAATCGCCTGACAGCTGTCACAGACAAAACGCAAGCGCGAATCGCCCTCTGGAATGCGCTGGGTCACCGGGTTGCCGCACTGACTGCAAAATTTCATGCTTGGGTTCCTGAATGCTGCGCCTATCTTGGCGTGCGACGGTGTCTGTCGGCAAGTTGTCGTTTAGCGACATGCAGTGGTTATGGGCTTGGGCGGTCGGTTCGATTGGTGCATGATGCGAGGTAGCGAACAAATCGAGAAGTCTCATGCTGGACGAGCTACTGCATCGAGTAAGCAACCACACCCCTCGAACACTGGAAACCGACAAACGTTTCCCTGAAGCCGCGGTACTGGTGCCCATCACTCGCAGTGACGAACCGGAACTGGTTCTGACCCTGCGCGCCAGCGGGCTCTCGACCCATGGCGGCGAAGTCGCCTTTCCCGGCGGGCGGCGCGACCCCGAAGACCCTGACCTGATTTTCACCGCCCTGCGCGAAGCCGAAGAAGAAATCGGCCTGCCGCCCGGGCTGGTCGAAGTGATCGGCCCGCTGAGCCCGTTGATCTCCCTGCACGGCATCAAGGTCACACCCTATGTCGGCGTGATTCCGGACTTTGTCGAGTACCGGGCCAACGATGCCGAGATCGCCGCAGTCTTCAGCGTACCGCTGGAGTTCTTCCGCAAGGATCCGCGCGAACACACCCATCGCATCGATTACCAGGGCCGAAGTTGGTACGTGCCGAGCTATCGTTATGGCGAGTACAAAATCTGGGGCCTGACGGCGATTATGATCGTCGAGTTGATCAACCTGCTCTATGACGCCAAAATCAGCCTGCACCAGCCACCCAAGACGTTTATCAACACCTGAAGCCATCGCCCGTATGGCGCGAACCCCGCTTTTTGCAAGTGAGCCAGCCTGGCCTTGAGGACAATAAGATGAAATATCGCCTGGGCGACGCCCGCGTCGAAACCCATCCGCAGAGCTGGGTCGCACCCAATGCTGTGCTGGTGGGTAAGGTCAAACTGGAAGAGGGCGCCAACGTCTGGTTCAACGCTGTGTTGCGTGGCGACAACGAACTGATCCTGATCGGCAAGAACAGCAACGTCCAGGACGGCACGGTGATGCACACCGACATGGGTTACCCGCTGACCATCGGCACCGGCGTGACCATCGGCCATAACGCCATGCTTCATGGCTGCACGGTGGGCGATTACAGCTTGATCGGGATTAATGCGGTGATCCTCAACGGCGCGAAAATCGGCAAGAACTGCATCATCGGCGCCAACTCACTGATCGGTGAGGGCAAGGAGATTCCAGACGGTTCGCTGGTCATGGGCTCCCCCGGCAAAGTGGTGCGCGAGCTGACCGAGCCGCAGAAAAAAATGCTGGAGGCCAGCGCTGCTCACTATGTGCATAACTCGCAACGTTATGCCCGCGATCTGGTTGAGCAGGAAGAATGAGCGCCACTGAACGGCCGGTACTATCGCCCTGCGTGAACATTTGCGCGTTGGACGAGGACGATATTTGCACTGGGTGTCAGCGCACGGTGGAAGAGATCACGCGCTGGAGCCGGATGGACAACGAAGAGCGCCGCAAAGTGTTGGGGTTGTGTCATGAGCGGGCCAAATCGAGTGGCATTCTCTGGATGATCGGCAAAACTCCCAACCTGTAGCAGCTGGCGAAGCCTGCGTTCGGCTGCGCAGCAGTCGTAAATCCTGAGTCCGCGGTGTGCCTGAATGACTGCATTGCCTGATTTTGCGACTGCTGCGCAGCCGAACGCAGGCTTCGCCAGCTGCTACAGGATTCGCGTTTGGGTTTGGTGCTTGTGTATGGCTGAAGTACCCTGTGCGCCAAATTGACAGGTATCCCGCCGCCCCATGTTCTTCCTGATCGCTTACATCAGCAGCGTCGTGCTGATCAACTACGCCTTTTCCACCGCCCCGCACCTGGACATCCTCTGGTCAGCCTGGGGTGGTTTGGTGTTCGTTTTGCGCGACATGGTGCAAATCCGTTTCGGCCATGGCGCGATCGCGGCGATGCTGGCAGCGCTGGTGTTGTCCTACGTGACGTCCGATCCCTCCATCGCGCTGGCCAGCGCCACGGCGTTCGCGGTGTCCGAATGCATCGATTGGCTGGTGTTCAGCATCACCAAACGTCCCTTGCACGACCGCCTGTGGATAAGTTCGGCCCTGAGCATTCCCCTCGATACCTTCATCTTCTTCGGCATGATCGATGCCTTCACCCCCGGCGTGATCCTCACCGCCATGGGCTCGAAGTTCGCGGGCGTGACCGCCGTGTGGCTGATCATGGCCTGGCGCTTGCGTAAGCAGGCCGTCGTCAGCTGAAGCCAAACCTTCAGGTTCATGTAAAATGCCGCGCTTTCTCCCCATGGGAAGCGCGCCAGGCGCTGCGACCCTCGATGATCCGCTTCTTGAGGACCTGAGATGACCCGTATCGGAACTCCATTGTCGCCAACCGCGACCCGCGTATTGCTGTGTGGCTGTGGCGAGTTGGGCAAGGAAGTGGTGATCGAGCTGCAACGCCTGGGCGTTGAAGTGATTGCCGTGGATCGCTACGCCAATGCGCCGGCCATGCAGGTTGCCCATCGCAGCCATGTGATCAACATGCTCGATGGCGCCGCCCTGCGTGCGGTGATCGAAGCCGAGAAGCCGCATTTCATCGTGCCGGAAATCGAAGCCATTGCCACCGCGACCCTCGTGGAACTGGAAGCCGAAGGCTTCACCGTGATCCCGACCGCTCGCGCCGCGCAGTTGACCATGAACCGCGAAGGCATCCGTCGTCTGGCCGCTGAAGAGCTGGACCTGCCGACCTCGCCGTACCACTTCGCCGACACCTTCGAGGATTACAGCAAGGCTGTCGAAGACCTCGGCTTCCCATGTGTGGTTAAACCGGTGATGAGCTCCTCGGGCAAAGGCCAGAGCTTGCTGCGGAGCGTCGATGACGTGCAGAAAGCCTGGGATTACGCCCAAGAAGGCGGCCGTGCCGGTAAAGGCCGCGTGATCATCGAAGGCTTTATCGACTTCGATTACGAAATCACCCTGTTGACCGTGCGTCACGTTGGCGGCACTACGTTCTGCGCGCCAGTCGGTCACCGTCAGGAGAAGGGCGACTATCAGGAATCCTGGCAGCCACAAGCCATGAGCCCGATTGCCCTGGCCGAATCCGAGCGCGTTGCCAAAGCCGTCACTGAAGCCTTGGGTGGCCGTGGTCTGTTTGGTGTTGAGCTGTTCATCAAAGGTGATCAAGTCTGGTTCAGCGAAGTCTCGCCGCGTCCACATGACACCGGTCTGGTGACGTTGATTTCCCAGGACCTGTCGCAGTTTGCGCTGCACGCACGGGCGATTCTGGGCCTGCCGATTCCACTGATCCGTCAGTTCGGCCCATCGGCTTCGGCGGTGATTCTGGTGGAAGGGCAGTCGACCCAGACGGCTTTCGCCAATCTCGGCGCAGCGTTGAGCGAGCCGGATACGGCGTTGCGTCTCTTCGGCAAACCTGAGGTCAATGGTCAGCGTCGGATGGGTGTGGCGTTGGCGCGTGATGAGTCGATTGACGCTGCTCGCGCTAAAGCGACCCGCGCTTCCCAGGCTGTTGTTGTAGAGCTGTAAACCGAGTCGCGCCATTCGCGAGCAAGCCCGCTCCCACACTTGATCGGGGTGAATACAGATTTTGTGTTCACCCAAAATCTAATGTGGGAGCGGGCTTGCTCGCGAAGCTTTTGCTTTTTCTTCAGGCAACCCGATTCAGATCGTTATTGCGCGTTTCCTTCAGGCACAGCACGGCAATCAAGCTCAGCACCGCCGCCCCCGACACATACCCGCCGACATAACTCAAGCCACCCATCGCCACCAGCTTCTGTGCGAAGAACGGCGCCGCCGAGGCCCCGACAATACCGCCCAGGTTGTAGGCCGCCGACGCACCGGTATAACGCACGTGAGTCGGAAACAGCTCCGGCAGCAGCGCGCCCATCGGCGCAAACGTCACGCCCATCAGAAACAGCTCGATGCACAGGAACAGCGCCACGCCCCAGGTCGAACCTTGGGTCAGCAGCGGCTCCATCAGGAAGCCGGACAGAATCGCCAGCACACCGCCGATGATCAGCACCGGTTTGCGCCCGTAACGATCACTGGCCCAGGCCGACAGTGGCGTAGCGGCGGCCATGAACAGCACGGCAAAGCACAGCAGCGCGAGGAAGGTTTCGCGGGTGTAGCCAAGCGTCGACACGCCATAGCTCAGCGAAAACACCGTCGAGATATAGAACAGCGCGTAGCACACCACCATCGCTCCGGCACCCAGCAACATCGGCGCCCAGTATTGGCTGAGCAGCTCGACCAGCGGGATCTTCACTCGCTCCTGGCGAGCCATTGCGTTGGCGAACACCGGCGTTTCGTGAAGCTTGAGGCGCACGTACAGACCGACCATCACCAGCGCAGCACTGAGCAGGAACGGAATCCGCCAGCCCCACGAGCGGAACTGCTCGTCGTTCAGGGTCATTGCCAGCGTCAGAAACAGGCCATTGGCCGCGAGAAAACCGATCGAAGGACCGAGCTGCGGGAACATGCCGAACCAGGCGCGTTTGCCCTTTGGTGCATTCTCCGTCGCCAGCAACGCCGCGCCGCCCCATTCGCCGCCGAGTCCCAGGCCTTGGCCGAAGCGCAGCACGCAGAGCAGGATCGGCGCCCAGGCCCCAATGCTGTCGTAGCCCGGGAGTACGCCGATCAGTGTGGTGCACACGCCCATCAGCAGCAGCGAGGCAACCAGTGTCGATTTGCGCCCGATGCGGTCACCGAAGTGGCCGAAAAGCGCCGATCCCAGCGGTCGAGCCAGGAAGGCGATGCCGAAGGTGAGGAACGCCGACAGCATCTGGGCCGTGCCGGAGGTCTGCGGAAAAAATACTGGACCGATCACCAGCGCAGCGGCAGTGGCATAGACGTAGAAGTCGTAGAACTCGATGGCGGTGCCGATGAAACTCGCGGTCGCCACGCGGGTGGCGGAGTTCGTCGGTTGCGCAGGCGCGGTGTCGTTGTAAGTCGTGCTGGTCGTCATGCGGTTATCCCTGACAGTCATGTGCCCCAGTGGAGCGAATTATTATGGTCGAACACCCAGGGATGTGGGTTTGATGCGGGGTGCGGGTAGCACGGGGGTATGGCGGGGCTTGGGTAAGCGGATCGATTATAGGAAGGCGGCTAACGATCAAACAAGGGCATAGATATTGAAAAAGATCGCAGCCTCGCTTCGCTCGACAGCTCCTACAATTTGGAATGCGTTCCCTTGTAGGAGCTGTCGAGCGAAGCGAGGCTGCGATCTTTTAACTGTCTAACGGATAGAAACAATCGCAGGCGTCGAACTGGTATGCCAGATTAAAACCCGAGTGACGCGATTGTCTTCAGTCTCCAGAATCTCCAGCCGATAACGCCCGATCTTCAGGCATACCGAACTGTCCGGAATCGTCTCCAGCGCCTCGGTCACCAACCCGTTGAGGGTTTTCGGACCGTCGCTGGGCAGGTGCCAGCCCAGGCTCTTGTTCAATTCGCGAATTGACGCCGCCCCTTCGATCACCAGGCGGCCATCGGCCTGTGGATGGATGTGCGGGTTTTTCAGGCTGTGCTGGCTTTCGAACTCACCGACGATTTCTTCGAGAATGTCTTCCAGGGTCACGACACCGAGCACTTCGCCGTATTCGTCGACCACCATGCCCAGGCGTCGCTGTTGTTTGTGGAAGTTCAACAGCTGCAGTTGCAACGGGGTGCTTTCCGGCACGAAGTAGGGGTCGTGACAGGCTGCCAGCAGTGCCTCTCGGGTCAGAGTGGCGTCGGACAGCAGATGGCGGATCTGCCGGGTATTGAGCACCGCCTCGACCTGATTGATGTCGCTGTGGAAAACCGGCAAGCGCGTGCGTTTATTGACGCGAAGCTGCTCGATGATTTCCTCGAGGGAGTCATCCAGGTTGACCCCGTCGACGTCACTGCGTGGCACCAGAATGTCGTTGACCGTGATGTTGTCCAGCGCATGGATGCCTGACAGCGGGTGTGGGCGGCAGACGGCGTGTTCGTGATCGTCGTGCCGATCGTTCGGGGCCTCGTCTTCGCTCTGCTGCACCACTTTGACTTTGCGGGCGAACGGTCGCATCAGCAGCTGGCTTAGGCCATTGAGCAACCAGGCAGCGGGATAGATGATTTTCAGTGGCGCGCCAAGCAAGGTGTTGCCCAGGGCCAGGACGGCGTCCGGATAACGGACGGCGAGGGTACGCGGCAGGTAGTCGGCGAACACCAGAAGCACGGCGCCAGCCCCCAGGCAGGCCACCCATGGACCGTTTTCCGCCCAGGTGAAAATCGCCAGCAAGGTGCTGATGACCACGACCAGTGCGCGGCATAGGGTGTTGCAGAGGATCAGGCTATTGAGCGAAAAGCTCAGCTTTGCCACCGGCTTGTCGCTCGAGCGCGAAGCGGTCCGCTGGGCGAGCAAATACTGTTGCGCAGCTTCGATGGCGGTAAACAGCCCCGACCATAAAATCAGCAAGGCCACTACCGCGAGCATCGGCCCTATGGGCAAGTCGTCCATTAATGCCGCCCGTCAGATATGCAGGATGTATTCACGAACCAGCTTACTGCCGAAATACGCCAGCATCAGCAGGCAGAAACCGGCGAGGGTCCAGCGAATGGCCTTGTGTCCGCGCCAGCCGAGGCGATTACGGCCCCATAGCAGCACGCTGAAGACGATCCAGGCGAGGCATGCCAGCAAGGTTTTGTGCACCAGGTGCTGGGCGAAAAGGTTGTCGACGAACAGCCAGCCGGAGATCAGCGACAGCGACAGCAGGGTCCAGCCGGCCCAGAGAAAACCGAACAGCAGGCTTTCCATGGTTTGCAGCGGCGGGAAGTTCTTGATCAGGCCCGACGGGTGCTTGTGCTTGAGCTGATGGTCTTGAACCAGCAGCAGCAACGCCTGGAACACCGCGATGGTGAACATGCCGTAGGCGAGGATCGACAACAGGATGTGGGCGAGGATGCCCGGTTCTTCGTCGATGATCTGCACGGTGCCGGCGGGGGCGAACTGTGCGAGCAGCACGGTGGCGGCGCCGAGCGGGAACAGCAATATAAGCAGGTTTTCCACCGGGATCCGCGAGCAGGCCAACAGCGTCAGGGCAATCACCGCGGCGGCAATCAGGCTGGCGGCGCTGAAAAAATCCAGACCCAGGCCAATCGGTGTCAGCAGGTGGGTGAACAGACTGGCGCTATGAGCCAGCACGGCGAGCACGCCGAGCGTGACCAGCAGGCGTTTGTTCGCCTTGGCAGCGGTGGCCAGACGAGTGCCCTGATAGAGGGTCGCAGCGGCATATAAGCAGGCGGCGGCGAGGGTAGCTAGCAAACTGGGTGACAAGGGGAGCATAAATCCTGTTAGGCAAGCCCGAAAGGCGCTGAGTTTGGCATAGAACCCCCGCAGCACGAAAGACCATGCAAGCTGACGACGAGGTGTCCGCCAGACGCAGTCTTCGCTATAATCCGCGACCTGCCCACGCCGCAGGCTCGCCGAGCACATGTTTATTCCGGTCTGGGCCGCCATTATCCCGGTCTACACAGGGCCTGAAAGGATCGCGCAATGTTTGAAAACTTAACCGACCGTCTCTCGCAGACGCTGCGCCATGTCACCGGCAAGGCCAAGCTGACCGAAGACAACATCAAAGACACCCTGCGCGAAGTGCGCATGGCGTTGCTCGAAGCTGACGTCGCCTTGCCGGTCGTCAAGGACTTCGTCAATTCGGTCAAGGAACGCGCCGTCGGCACCGAGGTGTCGCGCAGCCTGACGCCGGGCCAGGCCTTCGTGAAGATCGTCCAGGCCGAACTCGAAAGCCTGATGGGCGCGGCCAACGAAGACTTGAACCTGAGCGCCGTTCCTCCTGCCGTCGTGCTGATGGCCGGTTTGCAGGGCGCGGGTAAAACCACCACCGCCGGCAAACTCGCGCGCTTCCTTAAAGAGCGCAAGAAGAAGTCGGTCATGGTCGTATCTGCGGACGTTTACCGTCCGGCAGCGATCAAGCAGCTGGAAATGCTCGCGGGTGAAGTCGGCGTTACCTTCTTCCCGTCCGACCTGAGCCAGAAGCCGGTCGACATCGCGCAAGCGGCGATTAAAGAAGCAAAACTGAAATTCATCGACGTGGTCATCGTCGATACCGCCGGTCGCCTGCACATCGATGAAGAGATGATGGGCGAGATCAAGGCGCTGCATGCCGCGATCAACCCGGTCGAAACGCTGTTCGTGGTTGACGCCATGACCGGTCAGGACGCCGCCAACACGGCCAAGGCCTTCGGTGATGCGCTGCCGCTGACCGGTGTGATCCTGACCAAGGTCGACGGCGATGCCCGTGGCGGTGCCGCGCTGTCGGTGCGCGCCATCACCGGCAAGCCGATCAAGTTCATCGGTATGGGCGAGAAGAGCGACGCGCTCGAGCCGTTCCACCCGGAGCGTATTGCTTCGCGCATCCTCGGTATGGGCGACGTACTCAGCCTGATCGAGCAGGCCGAGCAGACCCTTGACAAGGACAAGGCCGACAAACTGGCCAAGAAGCTGAAGAAGGGCAAGGGCTTCGATCTCGAAGACTTCCGCGATCAGCTGCAACAGATGAAAAACATGGGCGGCCTCGGCGGCCTCATGGACAAACTGCCAAACATGCCCGGTATGAACCTGGCGCAGATGGGCAACGCCCAAGGCGCGGCAGAGAAACAATTCAAGCAGATGGAAGCCATCATCAATTCCATGACCCCGGCCGAGCGCCGCGACCCTGAGATGATCAGCGGTTCGCGCAAACGCCGGATCGCCATGGGTTCCGGCACTCAGGTGCAGGACATCGGTCGCTTGATCAAGCAGCACAAGCAGATGCAGAAGATGATGAAGAAGTTCTCCGCGAAAGGCGGAATGGCCAAAATGATGCGCGGCATGGGCGGTATGTTGCCCGGCGGCGGCATGCCGAGAATGTAAATAATTTACGCAGGGGCTTGCCCTTGCACCTCCCACACGGAAGTGGGATCTCCAGCAAACCCGCACTTGGCGGGAGCTGACTGGCCGTTTTCAACGACGGCTCTATAGCAAATCTTGATGGCGGCCGATAGGCAGCCGGAAAAAGACATTTGCAAAAGTCCGGATATTCCTTAGAATATGCGGCCTTTCGGGCACCTATGCCCGCTGTGCCTTTAGATTTGCAGCACCGACTACAGGAACGATGTTCACATGCTAACAATCCGTCTTGCCCTTGGCGGCTCCAAAAAGCGCCCGTTTTACCACTTGACCGTAACCGACAGCCGCAACCCGCGGGACGGTTCGCACAAGGAACAGGTTGGTTTCTTCAACCCTGTTGCTCGTGGTCAAGAAGTCCGTCTGTCCGTGAACCAAGAGCGCGTAGCCTACTGGCTGAGCGTTGGTGCACAACCTTCTGAGCGTGTTGCTCAGTTGTTGAAGGACGCGGCTAAGGCTGCGGCCTGAGCAATATGAACGCGACGCCAGCTGTTGCTGATGATTTGATCGTTATCGGCAAAATTTATTCGGTTCATGGCGTTCGCGGCGAAGTGAAGGTGTATTCCTTTACTGATCCGACTGAAAACCTGTTGCAGTACAAAACCTGGACGCTCAAGCGCGAAGGTAGTGTGAAACAGGTTGAGCTGGTCAGCGGACGTGGGAACGACAAGTTCCTGGTCGCAAAGCTCAAGGGTCTTGATGATCGTGAAGAAGCGCGTCTTCTGGCCGGTTATGAGATCTGCGTGCCGCGCAACCTGTTCCCTGAATTGACCGACGGCGAGTACTACTGGTACCAGCTGGAAGGTTTGAAGGTCATTGATCAACTCGGGCAATTGCTCGGGAAAATCGATCATCTTCTGGAAACCGGCGCCAATGATGTAATGGTGGTCAAGCCTTGCGCTGGCAGCCTGGATGATCGCGAACGCCTGTTGCCCTATACGGAGCAATGCGTGTTGGCCGTCGACCTTGCCGCAGGCGAGATGAAGGTGGAATGGGATGCGGACTTCTAAGCGTGGCTAACTTGCGCGTAGAAGTGATCAGTTTGTTTCCCGAGATGTTCTCCGCCATCAGCGAGTACGGCATCACCAGTCGTGCGGTGAAACAGGGGCTCTTGCAGCTCACCTGTTGGAATCCGCGAGACTACACGACGGATCGACATCACACTGTGGACGATCGCCCATTTGGCGGTGGTCCGGGCATGGTGATGAAGATCAAGCCCCTGGAAGATGCGTTGGTTCAGGCCAAGGCAGCAGCCGGGGAGGCGGCGAAGGTAATTTACCTGTCCCCCCAAGGCCGTCAACTGACTCAGTCGGCGGTACGCGAGTTGGCGAATCTGGATGCATTGATCCTGATTGCCGGCCGCTATGAAGGCATTGACGAGCGTTTTATAGAGGCTCATGTCGATGAAGAGTGGTCGATTGGCGACTATGTACTGTCTGGCGGCGAGCTGCCGGCGATGGTCCTGATCGATGCGGTTACACGACTGCTGCCTGGAGCTTTAGGGCATGCGGACTCCGCCGAGGAAGATTCCTTTACGGATGGTTTGCTGGATTGCCCGCACTACACCCGACCGGAGGTGTATGCGGATCAGCGTGTTCCCGACGTGTTGCTAAGTGGCAATCACGCGCATATCCGGCGTTGGCGTTTACAGCAGTCCCTTGGTAGGACCTTTGAACGACGCGCCGATCTTCTGGAAAGCCGCTCGCTTTCTGGAGAAGAGAAGAAGCTGCTCGAGGAATACATCCGCGAGCGGGACGATAGTTAACAACGTATCGATGGTAGATCCGACGATTTACCTTAGGAGCACAGCATGACTAACAAAATCATCCTTGCACTCGAAGCAGAGCAGATGACCAAAGAGATCCCTACCTTTGCCCCGGGCGACACTATTGTCGTTCAGGTGAAAGTGAAGGAAGGCGACCGTTCGCGTCTGCAAGCGTTCGAAGGTGTTGTTATCGCCAAGCGTAACCGCGGCGTAAACAGTGCTTTCACCGTTCGTAAAATCTCCAACGGTGTTGGCGTAGAGCGTACTTTCCAGACCTACAGCCCGCAAATCGACAGCATGGCCGTTAAACGTCGCGGTGACGTACGTAAAGCCAAGCTGTACTACCTGCGTGACCTGTCCGGTAAAGCAGCTCGCATCAAGGAAAAACTGGCTTAAGTCCAGCTTCCGATGCAGAAAAAAGCAGCCTACGGGCTGCTTTTTTGTTGCCTGCGATTTATCTTTCCTGGCCGTACTGTCGGTCTTGCCTGAGCCTTTATGCCTGCCATCGATCATCCACTGATAGACCAATTCCTCGACGCTCTGTGGCTGGAGAAAGGTCTTTCCGATAACACCCGCGATGCCTATCGCAGCGACCTGGCCCTGTTCAACGGCTGGCTGCAGGAAAAAGGGCTGGAGTTGATCAATGCCGGCCGCGAATTGATCCTCGATCACTTGGCCTGGCGTCTGGAGCAAAACTACAAACCCCGCTCGACGGCGCGATTTCTCTCCGGCGTGCGTGGCTTCTATCGCTATTTGCTGCGGGAAAAGCTGATTGCCGTCGATCCGACCTTGCGTGTCGACATGCCGCAGCTGGGTAGGCCATTGCCTAAGTCCTTGTCGGAAGCGGATGTGGAGGCCTTGTTAAAAGCGCCTGACCTGAGCGAAGCCATCGGCCAGCGCGACCGCGCCATGCTCGAAGTGCTTTATGCCTGCGGCTTGCGTGTGACGGAGCTGATCAGCCTGACGCTGGAGCAGGTCAATCTGCGCCAAGGCGTGCTGCGAGTGATGGGCAAGGGCAGCAAGGAGCGGCTGGTGCCGATGGGCGAGGAGGCGATTGTCTGGGTCGAGCGTTACCTGCGCGATGGCCGCCAGGAGCTGCTTGGCGGGCGTCCCAGCGATGTCATGTTCCCCAGCCAGCGCGGCGAGCAGATGACTCGGCAGACCTTCTGGCATCGCATCAAGCACCAGGCCAAGGTTGCCGGGATCGGCAAGTCGCTGTCGCCGCACACCTTGCGCCATGCCTTCGCCACGCACTTGCTCAACCATGGTGCGGACTTGCGGGTGGTGCAAATGCTGCTTGGCCACAGCGATCTGTCGACCACGCAGATCTACACCCACGTCGCCCGCGCCCGCTTGCAGGACCTGCACGCCAAACACCATCCGCGCGGATAACGCAGGGCTTTGTAGCAGCTGGCGAAGCCTGCGTTCGGCTGCGCAGCAGTCGTGAATCAGACACTGCGGTGCTTCAGTTAAACCGAAGATTCAGGGTTTACGACTGCTACGCAGCCGAACGCAGGCTTCGCCAGCTGCTACATAAAGCGTCGTACACCGGGAGTTAGGTGTCTTGTCACCCGCATTCGGCCACACGGGCCTTATGTGGTAGGCTTTGCCGGTTTGCACGATGGGCGTTTATGACCCGGTGTTTCGGCACGGGCGTTCTGATCGTCCCATTTGTCCGCCTTCAGGAGTTCTCATGCGTCTGACCCAGATTTTCGCCGCCGCAGCCATTGCGTTGGTCAGCACCTTTGCCGTCGCCGATGACGCGGCCGACAAAGCCATTCGTAAAAGCCTGGAAAACCTCCAGCTCGAGGTGCCGGTAGAAACCATCACCGCCAGCCCGCTGCCAGGTCTGTACGAAGTCAAACTCAAGGGCAGTCGCGTGCTCTATGCCAGCGCCGATGGCCAGTACATCGTTCAGGGTTACATGTTCCAGCTCAAGGACGGCAAGCCGGTCAACCTGACCGAAAAGACTGAACGCCTGGGCGTTTCCAAACTGGTCAACGAAATTCCGGTGGCTGAAACCGTGGTCTACCCGGCGATCGGCGAAACCAAATCGCACATCACCGTGTTCACCGACACCACCTGTCCGTACTGCCACAAGCTGCACGCCGAAGTGCCTGAGCTGAACAAGCGCGGCATCGAAGTGCGTTATGTCGCGTTCCCGCGCCAGGGCCTTGGCTCGCCGGGTGACGAACAGCTGCAAGCGGTCTGGTGCTCGAAAGACAAGAAAGCGGCCATGGACAAGATGGTCGACGGCAAGGAAATCAAGGCCGCCAAGTGCGATAACCCGGTTTCCAAGCAGTTCGCCCTCGGTCAGTCGATCGGCGTGAACGGTACACCGGCCATCGTTTTGGCCGACGGCCAGGTCATTCCGGGCTACCAGCCTGCGCCACAAGTCGCCAAACTGGCGTTGGGCGCGAAGTAAATTCGCATCGTCACGGTCAGCCATTGACGATCATGGTTCGGCGGCAGCATTCGCCGGGCCATTAATAGAGAACCGCGAGTATGCGGTTGTTTTCACGGCCGGCCTTGAGTCGGCCGTTTTATGGGGAGTTCACAGTGAAACCGGTCAAAGTAGGCATCTGTGGGTTAGGGACCGTCGGTGGCGGTACCTTCAACGTACTTCAGCGTAACGCCGAGGAAATTGCTCGTCGTGCCGGGCGTGGAATCGAAGTGGCACAAATTGCCATGCGCACGCCAAAGCCTCAGTTCCAGACGACCGGTATTGCGATTACCAACGATGTGTTCGAAGTGGCCACGAACCCTGAGATCGACATCGTCATAGAGCTGGTGGGCGGCTACACCGTTGCCCGCGAGCTGGTACTCAAAGCGATCGAGAACGGAAAACATGTTGTGACCGCGAACAAGGCGTTGATCGCCGTTCACGGTAATGAAATTTTCGCCAAGGCCCGCGAGAAGGGCGTGATTGTGGCGTTCGAAGCCGCCGTGGCCGGTGGCATTCCGGTGATCAAGGCGATCCGTGAAGGCCTGTCGGCCAACCGCATCAATTGGGTCGCCGGCATCATCAACGGCACCGGCAACTTCATCCTCACCGAAATGCGTGAGAAGGGCCGCACCTTCGAAGACGTACTCGCCGAGGCGCAAGCCCTGGGTTACGCCGAAGCCGATCCGACCTTCGACGTTGAAGGCATCGACGCGGCCCACAAGCTGACGATCCTCGCGTCGATTGCGTTCGGCATTCCGCTGCAGTTCGACAAGGCCTACACCGAAGGCATCACCAAGCTGACCACCGCTGACGTGAACTACGCCGAAGCGCTGGGCTATCGCATCAAGCACCTGGGCGTGGCGCGCAGCACCGCGGCCGGCATCGAGCTGCGCGTGCACCCGACGCTGATTCCGGCCGATCGCCTGATCGCCAACGTCAACGGCGTGATGAACGCGGTGATGGTCAACGGTGATGCCGCCGGTTCGACCCTGTTCTACGGCGCTGGCGCTGGCATGGAGCCGACCGCTTCGTCGGTGATCGCCGACCTGGTGGACGTGGTTCGCGCCATGACGTCCGACCCGGAAAACCGCGTACCGCACCTGGCCTTCCAGCCGGATTCGCTGTCGGCGCACCCGATCCTGCCGATCGAGGCCTGCGAAAGCTCCTATTACCTGCGCATCCAGGCCAAGGACCATCCGGGCGTGTTGGCGCAGGTGGCGAGTATCCTGTCGGAGCGCGGCATCAACATCGAATCGATCATGCAGAAGGAAGTCGAAGAACACGACGGCCTGGTGCCGATGATCCTGCTGACTCACCGCGTGCTGGAACAGCACATGAACGACGCGATCGCCGCCCTGGAAGCCTTGGCGGGCGTGGTCGGTCCGGTCGTACGGATCCGCGTCGAGCACCTGAACTAAGCCGTTATCGTTCACCGGGCCCGCCTGCGGGCCCGGGTTTGCGAACACTGTCTATTGGAGCCAGTCATGCGTTATATCAGTACCCGCGGCCAGGCACCGGCCCTGAATTTCGAAGACGTCCTGCTGGCCGGTCTGGCCACGGACGGCGGTCTGTACGTCCCGGAAAACCTGCCACGTTTCACCCAGGAAGAAATCGCTTCCTGGGCCGGCCTGCCGTATCACGAGCTGGCCTTTCGGGTGATGCGCCCGTTCGTCACCGGCAGCATTCCTGATGCCGATTTCAAAAAGATTCTTGAAGAAACGTATGGCGTGTTTTCCCACAACGCCGTGGCGCCACTGCGTCAGCTGAACGGCAACGAATGGGTGCTGGAGCTGTTCCACGGCCCGACCCTCGCGTTCAAAGACTTCGCTTTGCAGCTGCTGGGTCGTCTGCTCGACTACGTGCTGGAAAAACGTGGTGAGCGCGTAGTGATTGTCGGCGCCACCTCCGGCGACACCGGTTCGGCCGCCATCGAAGGCTGCAAGCACTGCGATAACGTCGATATCTTCATCCTGCACCCGCACAACCGCGTGTCCGAAGTGCAGCGTCGCCAGATGACCACCATTTTCGGCGAGAACATCCATAACATCGCCATCGAAGGCAACTTCGATGACTGCCAGGAAATGGTCAAGGCCAGCTTCGCCGACCAGAGCTTCCTCAAAGGCACGCGTCTGGTGGCCGTGAACTCGATCAACTGGGCGCGGATCATGGCCCAGATCGTTTACTACTTCCATGCAGCCCTGCAGTTGGGCGGCCCGGCACGTTCGGTGTCGTTCTCGGTGCCGACCGGCAACTTTGGCGACATTTTCGCCGGTTACCTGGCGCGCAACATGGGCCTGCCGATCAACCAGTTGATCGTCGCTACCAACCGCAACGACATCCTGCACCGCTTCATGAGCGGCAATCAGTACGTCAAGGACACCCTGCACGCCACGCTGTCGCCGTCGATGGACATCATGGTGTCGTCGAACTTCGAACGCCTGCTGTTCGACCTGCACGGTCGCAACGGCGCAGCGATCGCCGGGCTGATGGACACCTTCAAGCAAGGTGGCGGTTTCAGCGTCGAACAGGAACGCTGGACCGAAGCCCGCAAGCTGTTCGATTCGCTGGCCGTGGATGACGCACAAACTTGCGAAACCATTGCTGAAGTTTATGAGCAAACCGGCGAACTGCTGGATCCGCACACCGCCATCGGCGTGAAGGCGGCGCGCGAGTGCCGTCGCAGCCTGGATATCCCGATGGTGATCCTTGGTACGGCGCATCCGGTCAAATTCCCGGACGCAGTGGAAAAAGCAGGCGTAGGAAAAGCGCTCGAACTACCTGCACATCTTTCTGATTTGTTTGAGCGAGATGAGCGCTGCACCGTGCTGCCAAATGACCTGAAAGCCGTGCAGGCCTTTGTCAGCAAGCATGGCAACCGCGGCAAGCCTCTGTAACCGATTAAAACTGTCACATTTTGAAGCCCGTCTCCTGACGGGCTTTCTCATTTCTGCATGCCACACTTGTCGGGTTTCGTAAATGAAGAGCCGCCTATGAAGGGCGGGCGAGACGATCACCAAGGAAGTGGCAATGCTGTTTTTCAGAGGGTTAAAACCAGCCGCGTGCTGGATGTTTTTTTTAGTCGGCACCCTGGGCTTTGCTCAATGGGGGGGCGCGTCGCAATTGGCGGCGACCGACTCCAAAGGATCGGTTGCTGGCCTAAAGATCGAGCTGGATGCTCAGGAGTTGAAATGGATTGCCGAGCATTCAAAAGTCATCGTCGCATCGGTGCAATATCCGCTGTACCTGTTCAAGGATGAGCGCGGCCACTGGGGCGGCTTGAACAATGATCTGCTCAACCGCATCAGCGCAATGACGGGATTGCAGTTTGTTCACGAAGAATCGTTTTCCACCGATCAGTTGCTCGGGCGACTGGAAAGTGGCGCCGCGGACATGAGCACGACGCTGGCGATGAATGACGAACGCAAGACGTTTCTGGATTTCAGTCATGCGTTCGGTGGCGCTGGCTGGGTGTTCGTCGGGCGGGCCGGGGCGTCAGAGGTGAAATCCCTGGAGCAGCTGTCGGGACGGGTTCTGGTGTTACCGACCCGGCATGCGCTCGAGGCCACGATTCGCCGCGACCATCCGGACATCGAGCTACGCTCGGTTAAAACCTACGCGGAGGCCCGGGCGCTGGTCGAGAGCGGTGAGGCCTATGCCACCATCGAAAACGAAACCGGAGCACAACTCTATCCGTCCGGGCAGCTCAAGGTCGGGTATACGGTGGAAGGCAAATGGGAGGCGGACCACCTGGCCGTACGCAAAGGTCAGCCTCAGTTGTCGAGCATCCTCAACAAGGCGCTTGAGGCGCTTGATCCTGCTGAATTGCGCGCCATTCGCCTGAAATGGCTCAATGGGATTGCCCCGGTCAAGGTGCCTGGCGCCTGGCAACGACTCGCCGAGTGGGGCTGCTGGGGAATGTTTATCGTCAGTCTGTTCGGCCTGTTGTCCCTGCTCTGGAACCGACGGCTCACGGTATTGATCCAGCAGCGCCTGGATGCCGAGAAGAGTCTGAGTGATCAGCTTGCCTTCCAGCATGCGTTGATGGACGCCATGCCCGATCCGATGTTTGTTCGTGATCTGGAAGGGCGTTTGATCATGTGCAACAAAAGTTATGAGGAGGGCTTGTCGACGCGTTTCGACCAGGTTCAGGGACGACAGCTGATTGAACTGGACGTCTTGCCCAAAGAGACTGCCGAACTGCTGCATGCAGAGTTCATGGCCCAGCTCGGTACGCGCAAGACGCGCTTCAGTGAGCGTCAATTGAGGTTCAAGAACGGCGTCAGGCATGTCTATCAGTGGACGGTGCCTTTTTACGGTGCCGACGGACAGTTGCGGGGCCTGCTGGGTGGATGGACCGATATTGGTAAGCGCAAGCAGCAGGCATGACGCGGCTGTTTTTTATCTGTCATCTTGGCCGTGCATGCTCTATTGACCAGAGGCGCAGGTTCACCAGCAGTCGGTATCCAGAACTTTCTTCTCGAGCCAGTGGTCATTTACTGTAGGCACGCCCCAGGCACTTTGTTTTCGGACTAATGAGTGGTGATCGAGATGGAAAGTATCAGTCTATTGCTCGGTGAAGCTCTGAGCCCGTATCAGGTAACGTTGACCCCGTCGGGAACCCATGGCGAATGCCTGGTGACACTGAAAAATGCGACCGGCGCTATCGTGGTCGAGCGGGCGTTCAATCAGGCCCAGTTGACCAGTAAACGTCTGCTGACGGATGTCGTCGACGGATTGCATCGCGACGTGCTGATCGCCGAAGGCAGGCTGGAGCCCTGCGTCATCGCGGCGTTGCGTAATGCTGCTCAGGATAAAATCCTGGCCAACCGAAATTGAATTGTTTTTTGTGGGAACCTTCCTGCGCTTAGGTCAGTCAGACCTTGTAACAGCAGGATCAAGCATTGTGCTCCGGTGCTTGTAGCTTGTTGTTACTGGTCTTTATGTAGGCCACGTTTAACCCCGAGTCGTCTCCCCACTTCTCGGGGTTTCTTTTTGCCTGCGATTTGTCATTGCTCGGCCTGATGCATGAAAAATGCCCGGCTGGCCTCCAGGTAGTCGCTGCGACTTTCGGGGTCCAGCCAGGCGGCGTATGCTTCGCTCAAATGATCGTGGGGCAGGGTGCGCAGCAGTTGGTTGATCTCGATGATCGCCTGCCGGCCCTGGGGGGTGTCGGTACAGCCGATGTAACCGGACAGGTATTTGCCCGTGCCGCTAATCGGGTAGAACTGCAATTCATCTTCCGCGATCCCTTGCTGCTGGGCCTGGTAGAGGATCTCCGAGCGGTACCCCAACAGCATCCGCAAGCGCCCCAAGCGTTGCATTTGCAACAGGCTGCCCAAAGCGTCGTTGCCGTAGTGGAGGGTCAGTGAGTTGGCTGGCGCTTGTTTGAGCAGCGCGTCGAGATACTCGCCGTAGTTGCGCTCGGCAATAATGCCCAGTTTCTCGCGGCCACTGGCCAGCAGGGCCGCCAGGTCCACTTCGCCGTCCTTGATAAAGGGTGCCAGCACCTCCCGATCAACGCGGCGCACGGCCAGGCCATTACTCATGGCCCGAAAGACCGGGATGGAAAACGCGATCCAGTCATCGCGCTCCTTGCTCCAATTCAGCGCCGCATCGCACGTGAGGGATGGCTCGTGGAGCATTTGCAAGCCGCGAGCGCGATTGACCCGCATCAGGGTGTGTTCGTATTGCGGCATGCGGGCGATCAGCAGCTGCAGCAGTTGATCGATGACGCCCTGGCCCTTTTTCGATCCTTCGAAAATCATCAGCGGTGGAAGGTCGCGCAACAGCCAGACCAGGGTTTCCTTCGGTTGCGCCAACGTTGGCTGAGCCTGGCCGGCGAGCAACAGGAAAAACGCGAACGCGCACACTGCTCGTCCGCCGCGCGTCAGGCAGCGGTTGATGGGCCGCGCAAGCAGGCACCTCAGCTTAGATGGCCCCGTCTTCACGCAGCTTTGCGATCTGTTCCTTGTCGTAACCAAGATCGTTGAGTACCTGCGCATTGTGTTCGCCCAACTGCGGCCCGACCCATTCCGAAGTGCCGGGTGTCTCTGATAGTTTCGGCACGATTCCTGGCATCTTGAAATCTTTGCCGTCCGGCAACTTGGCCTTCAGGAACATTTCCCGGGCCAGGTACTGTGGATCACTGAACATATCTTCAGCACTGAAGATCCGGCTGGCCGGTACGTCGGCCTGATTCAACTGCTCGATGATGGTGTCCAGCGGCAGCGAGTTGACCCAGCGATCAATCACCCCATAAATCTCGTCGCGACGGCTATCGCGTCCGTCGTTGCTCGCCAACGCAGGGTCATTGGCCAGGTCCTCGCGACCCATGATCAGCATGAAGCGTTTGAAGATCGCATCGCCATTGGCGCCGATCTGCACATGTTTGCCGTCGGCACTGGTGTGGATCGAGGAGGGCGTGATGCCCGGCATGATGTTGCCGGTGCGTTCGCGGATGAAGCCGAACACGTCGAACTCGGGGACCATGCTTTCCATCATGGCGAAAATCGCTTCATACAGCGCCACATCCACCACTTGGCCGAGGCCACCGTTAACCTCGCGATGACGCAGGGCCATCAATGCGCCGATCACGCCCCAGAGCGCGGCAATCGAGTCGCCGATGGAAATCCCGGTGCGCACCGGTGGCCGATCTTCGAACCCTGTGATGTAGCGCAAGCCGCCCATGGATTCACCGACGGCGCCAAAGCCTGGCTGATCTTTCATCGGTCCGGTCTGACCGAAACCCGAGAGACGCACCATCACCAGTTTCGGGTTCAGAGCGTGCAAGACGTCCCAGCCCAGACCGAGTTTTTCCAGCACGCCCGGGCGAAAGTTCTCGATCAGGATGTCCGCTTCGCTGAGCAGTTTTTTCAGGATCGCCAGACCGTCGGGGTGTTTGAGGTTCAGGGTCAGGGATTTCTTGTTGCGCGCCTGGACGAACCACCACAGCGAGGTGCCTTCATACAGTTTTCGCCATTTGCGCAACGGATCGCCGCCATCGGGGGACTCGATTTTGATCACCTCGGCACCGAATTCGCCGCAAATGCGCGAGGCAAACGGCCCGGCGATCAGCGTCCCCAATTCAATGACTTTCAGACCTGAGAGCGGTTTTCCGGTGAGCGGCATGCTGGATCCTGTAGGACAAAGGTTGAGCGAATACAGGGTTTTAACATAGCCGAACGTCAGACGACCAAGGTTGATCGCCTTCAATTCGTGGATTGCCTACCGCATCGGTTAGACTTGCCGCCTTTCCCCGTATCAAGAAGCCCGTTCATGGCCCAGCCGTCCACGACCTACAAGTTTGAACTGAACCTTACCGACCTCGATCGCAGCGTGTACGAGAGCGTGAAGCAGACCATCGCCCGCCACCCTTCGGAAACCGAAGAGCGCATGACCGTGCGGCTGCTGGCCTACGCCTTCTGGTACAACGAGCAGTTGTCGTTTGGTCGCGGTCTGTCAGACGTGGACGAACCTGCCCTGTGGGAAAAGAGCCTGGACGACCGTGTTCTGCACTGGATCGAAGTCGGCCAGCCAGACGCCGATCGCCTGACCTGGTGCTCGCGTCGCACCGAACGCACCAGCCTGCTGGCTTACGGCAGCCTGCGCGTGTGGGAGACCAAAGTGATCCCGGCGATCAAGAACCTGAAAAACGTGCACATCGCGGCTGTTCCGCAGGAAGTGCTGGAAACCCTGGCCAAAGACATGCCCCGCGTTATCAAGTGGGACGTGATGATCAGCGAAGGGACGATTTTCGTCACCGACGACCGTGGTCAGCATGAAGTCCAGTTGCAGTGGCTGAGCGGCGAACGCGGCTGATTACTCGCTGCTGGTCTGTGTTACGCGTTTTTATCCTACGTATTCAAGAGAAGCACCTGTCACCCCATGCGCATCGAACCTCGCCTGTTGCCCGACACCCTGCCATTCCTCGGTGATCTGCCGCCGCTGCTGACCCGTCTGTACGCGGCGCGGGGCGTGCTGTCCGAGGCTGAACTGGACAAGAGCCTGGCGCGGTTGATCCCGTTCCAGCAACTCAAAGGCATCGATGCGGCGGTGGATTTGCTGGTGACGGCGCTCGAGCAGCGTCAGCGGATTCTGATCGTCGGTGACTTCGACGCCGATGGTGCGACGGCCAGTACCGTGGGCATGTTGGGCTTGCGCCTGCTGGGCGCGGCGCACGTCGACTATTTGGTGCCAAACCGATTCGAGTACGGCTACGGCCTGACGCCGGAAATCGTTGAAGTGGCGCTGACCCGAACACCACAGTTGCTGATCACTGTGGACAACGGTATCTCCAGCGTTGAAGGCGTGGCGGCGGCGAAAAAGGCCGGGCTCCAGGTGCTGGTCACCGACCACCACTTGCCCGGTGACGAGTTGCCGTTGGCCGATGCCATCGTCAATCCCAACCAGCCAGGTTGCGAGTTTCCGAGCAAGGCGCTGGCCGGCGTCGGGGTGATTTTCTATGTGCTGATGGCCCTGCGTGCGCGCTTGCGCAGCCTCGGCTGGTACGAGAGCAAGCCGCAGCCGAACATCGGCGAGTTGCTGGACTTGGTGGCGCTGGGCAGCGTCGCCGACGTGGTACCGCTGGATGCCAACAACCGGATTCTGGTGCACCAAGGCCTGGAGCGGATTCGCGCCGGGCGTGCTCGGCCGGGGATCAAGGCGATCCTCGAAGTCGCCAAGCGTGACCACACACGTATCACCTCTACCGACCTGGGTTTCATTGTTGGCCCGCGCCTGAACGCGGCGGGGCGTCTGGATGACATGAGCCTGGGCATCGAATGCCTGCTCACCGAAGATGCTGGGCTGGCGCGTGAAATGGCCGCTCAACTCGACGGCATGAACCAGGACCGCAAATCCATCGAGCAGGGCATGCAGCGTGAAGCGCTGGCTCAACTGAAGGATTTGCCGGTCGAGTCGATGCCGTTCGGCTTGTGTCTGTTCGATCCCGAGTGGCACCAAGGTGTCATCGGAATCCTCGCATCGCGTATGAAAGAGCGCTATTTCCGTCCGACCATTGCCTTTGCCGATGCCGGCGATGGCTTGCTCAAGGGCTCGGGGCGTTCGGTTCAGGGGTTTCATATTCGCGACGCGCTGAGCGTGGTGGCGGCGCAGCATCCGAATCTGATCAGCAAATATGGCGGCCATGCAATGGCAGCCGGCCTGACGCTGCCGGAAGCGAATTTTCCGTTGTTCGCCGAAGCCTTTGACGCGGAAGTGCGTAGGCAAATGCGCGAAGAGGACCTGACCGGGCGATTGCTGTCGGACGGCACGCTGGCGGTCGAGGAGTTCCACCTGGAACTGGCCCGCGCCCTACGCCATGCCGGTCCTTGGGGGCAGCACTTCCCGGAGCCGTTGTTCCACGGTGTGTTCCAGCTGGTCGAGCAGCGGGTGGTCGGCGAGCGGCACCTCAAAGTGGTACTGAAGACTGAATGTGGTTCAGTGAAGCTGGATGGCATTGCCTTCGGAATCGACCGCGACATCTGGCCGAATCCGACCATCAAGTGGGTGGAATTGGCCTATAAACTCGACCTCAACGAGTTTCGTGGCAACGAGACGGTGCAGTTGATGATTGCCCACATCGAACCGCGTTGAAGCGATCTTCTGGCACCCAATCCATCTGAACCCTCCCTCATCCCGCGATGTCGACTAGTCTCTAAGCACTGCTTGATTATCCTTGTGACGTCTTGTCGAATTTTTTGCCCGCGGGGGCGGGTGCTGCACCTTTTTCCTGTCACTCGTCGACTTTTCAAACAGAACCCTGGAGCCTGCCCACTGATTCGAGAGGTGCCCCATGAGTCTGCTGCTTGAACCCTATACCCTTCGCCAATTGACCCTGCTCAACCGCATTGCGGTGTCGCCGATGTGCCAGTACTCCAGCGTCGATGGACTGGCCAATGACTGGCACCTGGTCCACCTTGGCAGCCGCGCTGTCGGCGGGGCCGGCCTGGTGTTTA
This sequence comes from Pseudomonas sp. Root329, assembly GCF_001424925.1. Classification (NCBI taxonomy): domain Bacteria; kingdom Pseudomonadati; phylum Pseudomonadota; class Gammaproteobacteria; order Pseudomonadales; family Pseudomonadaceae; genus Pseudomonas; species Pseudomonas sp. Root329. Next base: position 54,369 of record NZ_LMCV01000025.1, read on the forward strand.
CCGAAGCCACGGCGGTCACGGCCGACGGGCGCATCACCGCCGAGGACCTCGGCCTGTGGAACGATGAACAGATCGAACCGTTGCAACGCATCACGCGCTTCATTGCGGCTCAAGGCGCTGTGGCCGGCATTCAGTTGGCTCACGCCGGGCGCAAGGCCAGCACCCATCGGCCGTGGATCGGCAAACATGGCAGCGTCAAACCCGAGGACGGTGGCTGGATCCCGGTGGGTCCATCGTCGATTGCTTTCGACCCGCAGCACACACATCCCAAGCCGCTTGATGATGGCGAGATCGCTGAGGTCATTCAGGCCTTTGTCGCTTCAGCCCAGCGAGCACTGACCGCCGGTTTCAAAGTGGTGGAAATACACGCCGCCCACGGTTACCTGTTGCATCAGTTTCTTTCGCCCCTGAGCAATCAGCGGCGCGATCAATATGGTGGTTCGTTCGAGAATCGCATCCGGCTGGTGCTGCAAGTCACTGAAGCGGTGCGTGCGGTGTGGCCTGAAGAGCTACCGCTGTTCGTGCGGGTGTCGGCCACCGATTGGGTGGAAGACGGCTGGAACCCCGATGAAACCGTCGAGCTGGCACGACGCCTCCACGCGTTGGGCGTAGACCTGATTGACGTCTCGTCGGGCGGTACTGCGGCCAACGCCGAGATTCCTACAGGTCCCGGGTATCAGACCCGCTTCGCTGAACGTGTGCGCAAAGAGTCAGGCATTGCCACCGGCACGGTAGGAATGATCACCGAGCCGGCGCAGGCCGAGCACATTCTGCGCACCTGCCAGGCCGACATCATCTTTCTCGCCCGTGAGCTGCTGCGTGATCCGTACTGGCCACTGCATGCCGATGATGACCTGGGGGGACGCAAGGCCATCTGGCCGGCGCAGTATCAGCGAGCCACCCATCGTGAACAGCCAATTCATGAGTCGGATTTGCGCGACTGAGTGATGCTGTAAAACCAAAAAGCCCCGATCGTTGTGATCGGGGCTTTTGTTTGTCTGATGGATATTCAGCGCTTGTGCTGCCGCCATCGCGAGCAAGCTCGCTCCCACAGGTGATCTGAGGCGCACACAAAACCTGTGTCTCATGGAGATCCAATGTGGGAGCGAGCTTGATCGCGATGAGACCCGCCCAGACACTGTCTTACCGTCAGGTGTACTTGCGCTTCTCAGGCGCTGGCGGGAAGTACTGATACAACCAGGTCTCACTCAACGTCCGGTCATTGGTGCGAATGAACAACCGCAGCTCCACCGGCGCCACGCTGTCATTGGTCGGGTACCAGTCAAAGGTAATGCGGTAACCCTTGATGTCATCCAGTACCAGCACGTTGAAATCCTTCACTTGCCCATTCGAGCACGTGACTACCGGCTCGATCCCCGCGCCTTCCGGCAAGCGGTCCAGACCGCCGCCCGTGAAGTCCACGGCAAACCGTCGCGCCCAGACTTCCGGGTAATGCTCGCCCGGCGCCCAGCCTTCGATGAAGCCGCCCATGCCCGAACGAGTGGCGTTGACCCGCGCCAATGGCGTGCCGACCGGTGGCAGTGCGCTCCAGTACAGCTTGTAGCCATAGTTCAGTGAGTCGCCGGCCGCGACCGGTTTCTTCGGGGTCCAGAACGCGACGATGTTATCCAGGGTTTCGCCGGTTGTAGGAATTTCCAACAGATCGATAGAGCCTTCGCCCCACGCGGTCGTAGGTTCTACCCACAGGCTCGGACGCTTGTGGTACCAGTCGACGGTGTCTTGATAGCTGTCGAACTCGTGATCGGTCTGCACCAGACCGAAACCTTTCGGATCGGTGTCGGCGAAGGCATTGAATTGCAGGGTGGCCGGGTTGTTCAGCGGGCGGCAGATCCACTCGCCGTTGCCGCGCCACATGGCCAGGCGATCCGAGTCGTGGATTTGCGGGTGAATCGTGTCGCACATGCGCCGTTCATGGGTGCCGCAGCTGAACATGCTGGTCATCGGCGCGATGCCCAGTTGTTCGATGGCAGTACGCGCATTGATGTGGGCATCGATGCCCATGACGACCTGGCTGGCCTGACAGTCGATGTCGAAACGGTAAGCGCCGGTGGCGCTCGGTGAATCCAGCAGGGCGTAGACCACGAAGCGGGTGCTGTCCTTGTCCGGGGTCTCGAACCAGAACTTGGTGAAGTCCGGGAATTCTTCACGCTTCTTGGCATAGGTATCGATCGCCAGGCCGCGTGCCGACAGACCGTACTGGCCCGAGGCATCGACCGCACGGAAATAGCTGGCGCCGAGGAAGGACAACACGTCGTGCTGGTCCAGCTCCGGGGCCTTGAACAGCTTGAACCCGGAAAACCCCAGGTCGCCCGTGAGCTGTTTGGTGTCGACCGTGGTTTTTTCATAGTTGAACAGGGACGGGCGGAAATGCACCTCCCGCGCCTGACGAGTCTTGGGGTCGACGCTGTACATGCGCACCGGCTGTTTGAAACCCATGCCAACGTGGAAAAACTGCACATCCAGCTGGCCGTTGAGGTCATTCCACAGTGAGTGGTTGCCGTCGTAGCGGATCGCGTTGAAGTTCTGCGGCGTCATGGTCGCCAGGGTCGGCGGCAGCACCTGCTTGGTGTCCTGATAGCGATTGCCGGCGAGCTGCTTGGCCTGGATTTTCAGCGCTTCGAAGTCGAACGCCTGAGCCTCGCCATCAGCCGCCCCGGTACCGGCCCAGGCCCGCGAAGCCAGCAGGCCGGTGGCTGATAATCCGGTGTAGGCAGCGATGGCCATGGATGCTTTGAGCAAATTCCTGCGGTGCATAAGTTCAACCTGTCGTGAACAATCCCGCGCCGTTCCTGGCACGTGCTGGATCAAAAATAAAGGTTCGGACATGCCTTCGGCCAAACGCAACGGACATTAAACAGATAACAAATAGCTTAAACCGTTCGGTTGTGTAGAAAAAATGATGGGTAGCACTTTGGCTTCGCGGCAATGAAACAAGAAATGTCGGTTAAGTTTTCCGACAGTACTTTCTGATTTATAGGGCATTTCTGCTTTTTTTGACTAATTACTCTAAAAACCGCTTTTCAGCGCCCGGATAGTTTCTATTCTGTGGTCATGACCGGTTTCTGCCCTTCAGGCCGGCGACTGACAAAAAGGAGAGGGCGATGCGGTTTTTGAAGTTTTCTCGGGCTTATAGAAGGACATCGTCCATGACGAAAGTACAAGGCATCACCCAGTTGCTGGGAATCCTTCCTTGCCTGACCACTGTGCGCCGAAGGCGTCGGGTCAGTTCGGACGAGATGAAGTTGTTGGAGCGCTATCGGGAGCTGTCGGAAAGCGACCAGATTGCGATGCGGTATCTGGTGGATGCGATGAGGAGTGTTTCGCGGTTTTGACCGAGGATGGTTACCGTGAAAGCCATTTGGCTTTTACGGTGGCCAGGCAGGTCAGCTTGCCAGCATCGGCGTCGATGATGCCTTCTTGGATTGCTTGGCTGCGAGCCGTGATGTTTTTTAGCTCGATGGTTTGTTGCAGATACTTTTCTGAAAAGGCGCTATCACTTGGAATCACTTCAGTGACGCTTTGGCGGGTGATGCGCGGTTTGCTCATGGCTGCGGATTGCTCTTACGGGAGATTGAACAGGTGTATTCAAACCAAAGGGGCGGACTGTGAAGTCTGCCCCTTTTTCATTTTTTCACTCTACCTTCAACTGCAAGTGCCTACGATCGTGAACGGCCGCTGTGCCTGCATCAGATCAGGCATGTCCCGCCACTTGATCCAGGCCTGATGCCGCCAGTGCAGCAGCGGCACCGAGATGCCTGCCCACTGCAATGAACTCAGGCTTGGAATGTTATCCACAGATGTTGCTTTCGACTCACGCAGCGTAGGTATGACTTCATTGCTCAGCCACTGGCGCAGGTTTCGGTTTTCCGGGACGAAGTGGTGCACCAGAAGGGCGTACATCCCTGATTCGCTGACCATCAGTGATTCGACTGTTTTCCCACTCTTGAGCAACCAGACGTATCGACGCTGATCGGGATCGAGTTTCAGGGTGAGGCGTTGATCCATCGGGCGGCCCATCAGGCGACCGAGGTCCTGGACGCAGAACCAGGCTTGGTTGTCCTGCATGAAGGCGTGGAGGAAGCGGTTGTGGCGGGTGAAGACGGTAGGGGTGAAATGCGGATGGATTTCAGACGGATTTGGTGTGTGCGTAAGCATTTTTTCGACTCCATGTTGAAAAAGGAGCCGCCACTAATCCTTCGACAGATTTGGGTGGCGGACCATGTGGCGTTCGAAGTCGGAACATTCTCGATCAACACGGAAGCCGAGAGGCCCGCGCCACACGGCCCACCATAAAGCGAAGCTGAAAGGCAAAAATGCCCCAGTTCATATGGGGACGCGGATGCGCCATGTTGATGATATTCCGGCTTCGACCCCGGGTTGCTGATGTTGCAGCAACGGGTTGAAGCCTATCTGCAAGGCGCTCGCGGTGCCAAGTCTACTCTGGCGCCGCGTGTTGTAGGAATCAGTGTCTTTTCTGGAAGGTTCGATCTGTAGGAATTGCCTGTTTTTGCATGAGGTGCAGTCAAGCAGCGTCACAGTCGTGGTTTTTCCTATAGTTTTTCCCGTATTCAGGAACGAACTGCAGGTTTTCTACATGTTGATCGAATTTTCAGTTGCCAATTATCGCTCCTTCCGTGACAAACAAACCCTGTCCATGGCTGCGACGCCGCGCTTGAGCAAAAAGCGCAACGTGTTCACACCCATCGTAAATGGAGAAAAACTGCCTGATTTATTGAAGGTGGCGGCGATTTACGGACCGAACGCATCCGGTAAATCTTCGCTTATCCGGGCAATGGGGGTCATTGGGAGTTTGCTCGCTTCGATACCTACATCAAATGATGAACCGCTACCGGTCTCGCCATTTCGTTTTGACCCGCAACTTCAAAATGAACCCAGCTCTTTTGAGTACAACTTCATCCAACGCGGGGTCCGATATCGGTTTGTTCTGCGCATGACGGCGCAGCGGATTATCGAGGAACAATTGGTTTCCTATCCCAAAGGTAAGGAAACGCTGTTGTATTCGCGTCGTTTTGTTGATGAGGGGGAGCAATATGTTTTTGGCTCAAGCCTTGAGGGTGGTAAAGACGTGCACAACGCTTGGCAGCGTCTGACGAGCCCCAAGATGTTGTTTATTTCGCAGGCGGTTGCGAACAGTAGCGAAGAGTTGACTCAGTTGCGGGGGCCGTTTAGCTGGTTTCAAACCGGTCTACTCGTTATTGAGCAGAACAACATGATGGGGCTGTCAGCAGCGTCCATCAGATTTCTTCGGATGGCATCGGATTACACACATGATTTACGAGACTTTCTAAAAGAAGTGGATATCCCGGTTTCAGCGATCCGGCTCAACATCGAAGACGCAGAGTCTGTTCAACGCACCAAAAAACTCACACTGAAAGAGTTCTTCGCAGCCGCCCAAAAAGACAAAGTAACCCTGACGCATACGAGTCTTTTAGGCAGTGCGGAGTTTGATTTTTCCGAGGAGTCCGACGGTACGAAAAACCTGATTGGGTTCTGGCTGCCCTGGTTCATGATCAATCACGCCGATGGTAGCGGGATACTTTCTGTCGATGAGTTGGACAGCAGCCTTCATCCCTCAATAGTCGCGGACTTGATTGAGAAACACCTGGACAGTGGGCTGGATACTCAACTGATCTTTACCACTCACGACACTCATCTAATGAACGCCAAAGCGCTTCGACGCGATCAGTTCTGGATCACCGAAAGAGACGCTAACGGTGCAACCTGCCTTTTTTCTGTTTACGACTTTGAAGGACGGGAAGGGGAGGATGTCGAGAAGCGTTATTTTGAAGGCCGTTATCGCGGGTTGCCACTGATAAGGCGGGGTTGATTATGGCGCGTTCGAAACGAGTGTTTTGTACTAACACCATGAACCCAGCCCGCATCGCTGCGGGCAGGGTAATTACCCTTATCGACTAACCTTCCAAGCATCCCCCGCAGGCGCAGTCCCATGGTCATACGGCTTGGCAAGCCACATATAAACCAGCCCCAACCCAATCACGATCGCAGTACTCAACACCATCGCATAGTTGATGTACCACGCCGCATCCGGCGTGCGCGGCCAGGCCATGTTGATGATCGCGCCGACGCCATAGACCAGCGCGCCGATGTTCACAGCCCAGCCCCAGGCACCGAGGGTGAACTTGCCACTCGGTTTCCAGCCCTTCATACGCGCATACAACGCGGCGAGCACGATCATCTGGAACGCCAGGTAGATACCAATCGCCGCGAAGCTGACGATGGTTGCCACCGCATCCTGCAGGAAGAAGCCCAGCACAATGATCAGCGCCGGCAGGACGCCGGACACGAACAGTGCAGCAACCGGAACCTGAGTCGTAGGAGAAATCTTCTTCAGCAGTGAGCTGCCGATGACCATTTCATCCCGAGCGTAGGAATACAGCAGACGGCTCGCCGCGGCTTGCAGGCTGATGACGCAGGAGATGAAGGAAATCATCACCACGCCCATCACCACTTTCGAACCGACCGGGCCGAAGGCGTTGTTGAGGATGGTGGTGACCGGGTCCTTGTCGGTGCCGTTGATCACCGCTTGCATGTCTGGCACGGCGAGGATCAGCGCCAGGCAGGCGAACATCGCCGCGATGCCGCCGATGTAGATGGTCATGCGCATGGCCACCGGGATCTGTTTGCTCGGGTTCGGGGTTTCTTCGGCCACATCGCCGCAGGCCTCGAAGCCGTAGTACAGGAACATCCCCGCCAGCGAGGCGGTGAGGAACGCCGGCAGATATGAGCCGTCGACGCTGATATCGAAGGTGTTGAACAACACACTGATCGATTGATGGCGCTCGAAGATCAGCAGGTAAACGCCGACAATCACCGCACCGACCAGTTCGCAGAGGAAGCCGAACATGGCGATCCGCGCCAGCACTTTGGTGCCGCTGAGGTTGACCAGGGTCGCGAACAAGGTCAGGAACAGTGCGATGACGATGTTGGTGTTGTTGCTCGGTTCAAAGCCCATCATGGCGGCCAGGTACGGACCGGCACCTACCGCAACGGCGGCGATGGTGACGCACAGGGCGATGGAGTAGATCCAGCCGACCATCCACGCCCAGCGCTTGCCCACCAAGCGACGGGCCCATGGGTACACGCCGCCGGAAATCGGGAACTGCGAGACCACTTCACCGAAGATCAGGCACACCAGCAACTGGCCGCATCCGACCAGTAAATAAGCCCAGAACATCGGTGGCCCACCGGCGGCGAGGCACAGGCCGAACAGGGTATAAACCCCTACGACCGGAGAGAGATAAGTGAAGCCCAGGGCAAAGTTTTCCCACAGGCTCATGCTGCGATTGAAGTTCGAGGTGTAACCCAGCTTGCGCAGTTGCTCGGCGTCGCTGTCAGCGACGGGTACAGCGAGTTCGGGTGTTGAATCCATGGTGTTAGCTCCGGAAAATCGGCAGATTTCGGATGTCCGAAACCGTGACAGGGCCATGACGGCGCTGCCCGGATCGGTGGTTATTGTTTTGGCTTCTTTGAGGTGGAACCAGGTGGTACGTGTTGCCGAGATCGTCCTTGAGGTCGTGGTGACACCTTCGCGAGCAAGCCCGCTCCCACAGGGGGAATGCGATCAAATAATGAAATGGCTACCCCCGCTGCCCTCTGTGATCGCCCACTAAGCTTTCACAGGGGGCTCACCGGAGACCGTTGCCATGAACAAAGTAGCTATT
>NZ_LMCV01000026.1:0-60309 GCF_001424925.1 Pseudomonas sp. Root329
CTCAGACGCCGGATAGATGAAAGCAAGCCAAACACGCATCAAAAACAGTATTGCAGAAAAGGGGGTAACCATAGATGTGGGAGCGGGCTTGCTCGCGAAGGGGCCCTAAAGACCACCAGAGGTCTTGAGCGGTACTTGCATCTTCAGCCCTCCGCCCGCATAAATTGCTCCATGAATCTGCCAATCCCGACGGACAGCGCCCTGGCAGGCTTCCACCCCGCCGTCAGCGCCTGGTTCAGCAGCACCTTCCCGACGGTCACCGCCGCCCAGGCCCGGGCGTGGCCGTTGATCCGCCAGCACCGCTCGACCCTGGTCGCCGCACCCACTGGCTCCGGCAAGACCCTCACCGCATTCCTCGCGGTCATCGACGATCTGGTCCACCGCGCAATGGCCAACGACGGCCATCTGCCGGATGAAACCCTGGTGGTCTACGTTTCGCCGCTAAAAGCCTTGTCCAACGACATCCAGATCAACCTGCAAAACCCGCTGGCCGGCATCACCGAACAGTTACGCGAGATGGGCCTGCCGCAATTGCAGATCAACACCGCCGTACGCACCGGCGATACGCCGCAAAAAGACCGCTCGGCGATGCGCAAAACCGCCCCACACATTCTGGTGACCACTCCGGAATCCCTTTACGTGCTGCTCGGTTCCGACTCCGGCCGACAAATGCTCAGTACCGCCCGCACGGTGATCGTCGACGAAATTCACGCGATCGCCGCCAGCAAGCGCGGCAGTCACCTGGCCCTGAGCCTCGAGCGACTGCAAGCGTTATGCGCACAACCGCTGATGCGGATCGGCCTGTCTGCCACGCAAAAACCCATCGAAGCCGTCTCGCAGTTTCTGGTGGGCCGTGATCGCGCGTGCGAAATCATCGACATCGGCCACGCCCGCCCACGGGATCTGGACATCGAAGTGCCGCCCGTGCCGTTGTCGGCGGTGATGGCCAACGACATCTGGGAACTGGTCTACGACCGCCTCGCCGCCCTCGCCCGCGAACACCGCACCACACTGATTTTCGTCAACACCCGACGCCTCGCCGAACGCCTGAGCCGTCACTTGAGCGAACGCCTCGGCAAGGACGCGGTGGCCGCCCACCACGGCAGTCTGGCCAAGGAGTTTCGTCTCGACGCCGAACAGCGGCTCAAACGCGGCGAGCTGCAGGTGCTGATCGCCACGGCGTCCCTGGAACTGGGGATCGATATCGGCGATGTCGACCTGGTCTGCCAGATTGCCTCGCCGCGTTCGATTGCCGGGTTTCTGCAACGGGTCGGCCGCTCCGGGCACCAGGTCGGCGGCACGCCCAAGGGCCGTTTGTTCGCCACCACCCGCGACGACCTGATCGAATGCGCCGCCCTGCTCGACTGCGTGCGTCGCGGCGAACTCGACACCTTGCTGATCCCCAAGGCACCGTTGGACGTGCTGGCCCAGCAAATTATCGCCGAGGTCAGTTGCCAGGAATGGCAGGAGCAGGCGCTGCTGGAGATGTTCCGCAACGCCTCGCCCTACCGCGAACTCGACGAAAAACACTATCAAGCGCTGCTGCAGATGCTCGCCGAAGGCTACAACGGTCGCCTGGGCATCCGCAGCGCTTACCTGCACCGCGACGCCGTGACCCGCACACTGCGCGGGCGCCGGGGCGCAAAACTGACGGCCGTGACCAGCGGCGGGACGATCCCGGACAACGCCGACTACAGCGTTTTACTCGAACCCCAAGGGCTGAACATCGGCAGCGTCAACGAAGACTTTGCGGTGGAAAGCATCGCCGGGGACGTCTTCCAATTGGGCAACACCTCCTACCGAATTCTGCGGGTCGAAACCGGCAAGGTCCGGGTCGAAGACGCGCAGGGCCAACCGCCGACCATTCCGTTCTGGCTCGGCGAAGCGCCGGGACGCAGCGCTGAACTGTCGTTCGCCGTGGCGCGCCTGCAAGCGCAACTCGATGAGCTGCTCGGCGCCACGCCCGGTCACTTGCAGCCCGCGATCGACTGGCTGACCGACACCCTCGGTCTGAACCTCGCCAGCGCCGAACAATTGGTCGATTACCTGGCCCGTGCGCGCCTGACATTGGGCGCCCTGCCGTCACAAGACACGTTGCTGATGGAGCGGTTTTTCGACGAGTCCGGCGGCACCCAATTGATCATCCACACGCCATTCGGTAGCCGCATCAACCGCGCCTGGGGCCTGGCCCTGCGCAAGCGTTTTTGCCGCACCTTCAACTTCGAATTGCAGGCCGCTGCCAGCGAAGACGCTATCGTGCTGTCGCTGTCCACCAGCCACAGTTTTGAACTCGATGACGTTTGGCGCTATTTACACAGCAACAGCGCCGAGCACACCCTGATTCAAGCCGTGCTCGATGCGCCGCTGTTCGGTGTGCGTTGGCGCTGGAATGCCGGGGTCGCTCTGGCGCTGCCACGCTACAGTGGCGGGCGCAAAGTCCCGCCGCAGATCCAGCGGATGAAAAGCGAAGACCTGATTGCCAGCGTGTTTCCCGATCAGATTGCCTGCGTGGAAAACCTCGCCGGCGAACGGGAAATTCCCGACCATCCGCTGGTGGAACAAACCCTCGACGATTGCCTGCACGAGGCCATGGACAGCGAAGGCTGGCTGGCGTTGTTGCGGCGCATGGAACGCGGCGACATCCGCCTGATCAGCCGTGACCTGCCGGCGCCCTCGCCGCTGGCAGCGGAAATTCTCAGTGCCCGGCCCTACACCTTTCTCGACGATGCGCCGCTGGAAGAGCGCCGCACTCAAGCGGTGCTCAACCGCCGCTGGAGCGATCCGCAGTCCACCGATGACCTCGGTGCGCTGGATGCGGACGCGATTCAAGCCGTGCGCGAGGAAGCCTGGCCAACGCCGACTGGCGTCGATGAAATGCATGAAGCGTTGATGAGCCTCGCGTGCATCTCCGACGTCGAGGCCCAGGCCCATCCAGACTGGCTCGACTGGCTGAATGCCCTGGCCGACAGCGGTCGCGCCAGCCGCTTGCAAGTCAACGCAGGGCAAGCGCTGTGGTTGGCACTGGAGCGGCTGACCTGCCTGCGGGCGATTTATCCACAAGCGATTTTGCAGCCACCGTTGGAGGCGTTGCCCGGGTTCGATGAAGTCTGGGCGCCGGACGAAGCGGTGCTGGAAGTGATTCGTGCGCGGCTCAGCGCGTTCGGTCCGTTGCCGCTGAACGCGGTTGCCGAACCGCTCGGATTAGCGGCGACTCAAGTCACCCGGGCGTTGGCGCAACTGGAACGCGAAGGCTATGTGCTGCGCGGTCAATTCACGCCTGGCACGGCTGAAGAAGAATGGTGCGAACGGCATTTGCTGGCGCGGATTCACCGCTACACCGTCAAGCGCCTGCGACGGGAAATCGAGCCCGTGGCGTTGCAGGATTTCATGCGTTTCCTGTTCGACTGGCAGCACCTGTCCGCCGCGACCCAGGGTCAGGGCAGCGCAGTATTGCCCGCGATAGTCGGTCAGTTCGAAGGCTACCCCGCCGCCGCTTCAGCCTGGGATAGCGATATTTTGCCGGCGCGAATAAAAGACTTTTCAGCGAGTTGGCTGGATGACCTTTGTCGCAGCGGCAAACTGGTGTGGACACGGCTGACCGCGCGCAACAAGAGCGCCAGCACGGCGCTGCGCAGTACACCGATTCTGCTATTGCCGCGCAGTCAGGTCGGGTTGTGGAGCGGGTTGACCGAGCAGACGCCAGTCAGCGAACTGTCGCCCAAGACGCAAAAAGTCTACGAAGCCCTGAGCCAACACGGCGCGCTGTTTTTCGATGAGCTGACTCACGAAGCCCACCTGCTGCGCTCGGAACTGGAAATCGCCTTGCAGGAATTGGTCGGCGCCGGGCTGGTGAACGCCGACAGCTTCGCCGGTCTGCGGGCGCTGATCACCCCGGCCAGCAAACGCCAGAATCGCAGCAGCCGACGCGGGCGCGGTGCGTTTGTTGGCGGTATGGACGATGCCGGGCGCTGGGCCTTGCTGCGACGCGGGGCGCCTGCGCCGGTTGTGGATAACAAACGTCCGGCACCGACGCCGACCGACACCCTTGAACATATCGCCAAGACCTTGCTCCGGCGCTACGGCGTAGTGTTCTGGCGCTTGCTGGAACGTGAAGCGGATTGGTTGCCGAGCTGGCGGGAATTGCTGCGCACTTTCCATCGGCTGGAAGCTCGAGGCGAGATTCGCGGCGGAAGGTTTGTCAGTGGCTTGGCCGGTGAACAGTTTGCGTTGCCCGAGGCCATTCCATTACTGCGCGAGGTGCGGCGACGGCCGCATGACGGGAGTTTGATTGCCGTGTGCGGGGTTGATCCGCTGAACCTCGCCGGGACGCTTTTACCCGGAGCGAAGGTGCCGGCATTGGCGAGTAATCGATTGGTGTATCGCGATGGTCTGCCGGCCGCTGCCGAGATTGCCGGCAAGCAGCTTTTTTGGCTGGAGCTGGATCAGCAATTGACTGCCGAACTGCACAACAAACTCATCCGACATTGATGTTGTCAGCACCGGCCTCTTCGCGATGAGGCCATCAGCCCCAACACAAATCATTGAGTGCGCGGCTGATCCGGCAGGAACACCGATGAATGCTCCGATGCAAGTCCATCGCTTTGCAGCGGTTCAACAGCCTGCCTTGGCATCAAAACCTGCTGTGGATAAGTCTGCGCGAAATGCACCCACGGGCTGTTATCCACAAGCTTTTTCAAACGCTGGTTGAACGCCCGACTCACTGCGTATTGCCCGCCCGACACGGTGCGGAACTGTGCCGTCAGCACCACGCCGTTGAGGTCCATCTTGTCGACCCCAAACACATCCAGCGGCCCTTGCAGGTTGTACTTGAGGAACGCATCGTCGCGGATGGAATCTCCAGCCTCGCGGATCAACTCGATAGCCTTGTCGACATCGGTGTCGTAAGTGAATTGCACCGAAAAGAACGCATAGGCGAATTGCCGCGATTGATTGGTCACGGCCTTGATCTGACCGAACGGCACCGAGTGCACAAACCCCTTGCCGTCGCGCAGGCGCAAAGTACGGATCGTCAGGCCTTCAACAGTGCCGGCGTGGCCAGAGTCGAGTACGACCCAATCGCCAATCGACAACGTGTCTTCGATGATGATGAACAACCCGGTGATCACGTCCTGCACCAGTTGCTGGGAACCGAATCCGATGGCCAGCCCTACGACACCGGCACCGGCCAGAAAGGGAGCAACGTTGATCCCCAGATTAGCCATGGTGGTGATAGCGCAGATCACCACCAGGATGATTTTGATCGCGTTGCGCAGCAGCGGCAGGATGGTTTTGATTCGGGTACTGGGCTGGTGCGCCGAGCGTTTGCTAACGGGTGGCTTCAGGGCTTCCTGAATCGCCGTGTCCAACACCACCCAGACCATCCAGGTCACCAGAAAAATCAAACCGATACGGCTCAGGGAATCGCTGATCGCCCGGCCGACTGAATTGCTCACCGCAAATTCAAACAGCGACACACCCCAGATGCGCCCCAGAACATCGATGAACACAATCGCCAGGGCGATCCGCAGCAACGCGTGCGAAAGGCTGAGGAAACGCTCTTTGTAGGCACTGCTGCGGCGCACGGCCAACTCACTGCGCGACTTGAACAAGTGATGCAGCGACGTGCTGAGAAACACCGTCGCAATCAATAACACCGTGGTAAACAGCGCACAGCGCAGTACTTTCTGGTTGTCATCGCCAATGCCGATCAGGTTGATCACCGACACCAGCACCATCAACAGAATCGGCCAGTACCAGAGCCCGGAAAAGATCCACAGCATTTCACGCAAGGCCGGCTGACTGAGGCGCTGGGGCAACGGCAAAATGCGGATCAGATGGGCGACCGGACGGCGCATCTTGATCACCAAAAGGCCAAAGGTGACCGAAGCCGCCACCCCGGTGAACACCGCGACGCTGCTGGTGAGATTGCCGCCGAGCAGGCGGGCGATCTGCGGGCTGGTCAAGGCGTCGCTCAGCGCCACGAGGAAGCCCATCAAAAACAGCGGTCGTGGGCTGTACTGACGAATAATCTGCACCGCCCGGCGCTTGTGGCCGGCGTTGAACAGCACCACCAGCGACAACAGCAACGACGCGGCGAAGATGCCGCTGCTGGTGGCGTAAGCGAAACACAATGCCAGCGCCCGACCGGCGGACACTTGCAAAAAGTGGCTGACATAAAGGGTCAGCGGCAAGCTGACCAGCGCCGGTACCGTGTAGGGCAACACATAACCGAGTAACGCCTGACCGCGCTCGCGAGTGAGCAGCAGGCGGTTCTGGCACAGACGTTTGGTGAGCAGCCCCCCCAGCAGCCAGAGCAGTGCGAAGACGCCAATCCACACACCGGACAACAGCAGGAAATCCCCCGCCACGCTCCAGCTTGAGCGGGACGACGGATGATTGACCAGTTGATCCACCTCAACCGCCGCCCGGTCTGCACGCAGACGCCAGGCGTCCAGCAGGTCCTCGTTGAGATCGAGTTTTCCCTGGACTTCCTCAATGCTTGAACTGATGGCACCCAGCAAACCACCCTGTACCAGCGGTTCGGGGTGGGCCAGCGGTGTCGTGGCGGCGGCCGCCGCTGGTACACCCGGTAGCGCGGCAGCCTCCAGCTCGTTGCTGCCCAGAATCAGCAACGCCCCCAGTAGTATCGCGGTCTTGAACTTGAACAAACGCGGCGCTCCTGCGAAAGGGTCTGTAAGGAACTGATCGGAAAAGTGTAGGCAAGTTCGGTTTTGGCCGGGAGATAACCAGCTAATGCGGCCATAACGCAGGGTCTGGTTGCAGCTGAAAAACCTTTAACCCTTTCGATATTTGATCTACACGCAAATATCAAATGCCCATCCCTGTATTTTTCCACACACCCCAAACCCCGACACTGCGCTCCATCAATCAATCCACCGGAGTTGCAGCCATGCCCATTGCCTTGCTCGCGCTGACCCTCAGCGCCTTCGCCATCGGGACGACCGAATTCGTCATCGTTGGCCTGTTACCCACCATCGGCGCCGACCTCGGCGTCAGCCTGCCGTCCGCCGGCCTGCTGGTCAGCCTCTACGCATTGGGCGTTGCCATTGGCGCCCCGGTGCTGACTGCCCTCACCGGCAAAGTCCCGCGTAAAATGCTGCTGTTGTCGCTGATGGTGCTGTTCACCCTCGGCAACCTGTTGGCCTGGAAAGCGCCAAGCTACGAATCGCTGATCATTGCGCGGATCGTCACCGGCCTGGCCCACGGGGTGTTTTTCTCGATTGGCTCGACCATCGCCACCAGCCTCGTGCCGAAGGAAAAAGCCGCCAGCGCGATCGCCATCATGTTCACCGGCCTGACCGTGGCGCTGGTCACCGGCGTGCCACTGGGGACGTTCATTGGTCAGCATTTCGGCTGGCGCGAAACCTTCCTCGCGGTGTCTGCACTGGGTGTGATCGCGTTTATCGGCAGCCTGCTTTACGTGCCGAAAAACATTGCCCACAGCAAGCCGGCTTCACTGTTGCAACAATTGCAGGTGCTCAAGCAGCCACGTCTGTTGCTGGTGTACGCCATGACCGCGGTCGGTTACGGCGGCTCGTTCATTGCGTTCACCTTCCTGGCGCCGATTCTTCAGGACATTTCCGGCTTCAGCGCCAGCACCGTCAGCCTGGTGCTGCTGGTCTACGGTATCTCGGTGGCCGTCGGTAACATCTGGGGCGGCAAACTGGCGGACAAACGCGGCCCGATCAGCGCCCTGAAAATCATCTTCGCCCTGCTCGCTGCCGTGTTGTTCGTACTGACCTTCACCGCCGGCAATCCATGGCTGGCCCTGGCCACCGTACTGGTCTGGGGCGCGGTTGCGTTCGGCAACGTGCCGGGCCTGCAAGTGTATGTGGTGCGTCAGGCCGAACATCACACCCCGCATGCGGTGGACGTGGCGTCGGGCCTGAACATCGCCGCGTTCAACCTTGGCATCGCCGGTGGCGCGTGGGGCGGTGGCTTGATCGTTGCTCACATGGGGCTGATCCACACCGCTTGGATCGGTGGGCTGGTGGTGTTGGTCGCGTTGGCGCTGACCGCGTGGAGCGGTCGTCTGGATCGATTGGGTCCGGTGTATGCCGAACCGACTGAAGGCACGGCCCGAGTGGTCGCCGGACACTAACCCCTGTGGGAGCGGGCTTGCTCGCGAAAGCGGTAGCACATTCAGCATTGATGTGACTGATAGTCCGCTTTCGCGAGCAAGTCGGATCGCCGCACCGCCGCTCCCACATTTTGATCGGTGGTGTTTGGTCGAGTGTGTGCCGTCCGTAGTCCCGTCGAAACTTTCTCGCCCGCCCCGCAGTCATCAAAAGACAGGGGCAGTCCGAGGACCATTAGACGGGAGGCGACATGGCGGCGATCCACATCGGTATTTCAGGCTGGCGCTACACGCCCTGGCGGGGGAATTTCTACCCAACGGGGCTGACCCACAAGCGCGAATTGCAATTCGCCTCACGGGCGGTCAACAGCATCGAAATCAATGGATCGTTTTACGCCCTGCAACGGCCCGAACGTTATGCCCAGTGGTACGCCGAAACCCCGAGGGGCTTCGTTTTCAGCGTCAAAGCCCCGCGCTTTATCACCCATATCAGGCGACTGCGGGACGTCCATAAACCCCTGGCGAATTTCTTTGCGTCCGGGGTGCTGGAACTCAAAGAAAAACTCGGCCCGATCCTCTGGCAATTCCCGCCCAATTTCAAATTCGATGCCGAGCTGTTCGAGACCTTTCTGGAGCAGTTGCCCCAAAACACCGAAGAGGCCGCCGCCCTCGCCCGCCAGCATGATTCGCACGTGAACGGTCACGCCAGCATGAAGGCCTACGGCAAAAAGCCTTTGCGCCATGCCGTAGAAATCAGAAACGAGAGCTTCGTCGACCCCGCCTTCATCCGCCTGCTCAAACGCCACAATGCTGCGCTGGTGATCGCCGACACCGCCGGTAAATGGCCGTACCGCGAAGACCTCACCAGCGACTTCGTTTACCTGCGCCTGCACGGTGCCGAAGAACTCTATGCCAGCGGTTACACCCCCGAGGCGCTGAAACGCTGGGGTGACCGGATCGAGGCCTGGTACCACGGCCAGCAACCGCCCGACCCGCAGCTGATCGCCCCCCGGCAAAAGCCCAAGGCGCGCAAGTCCCGTGAGGTGTTTTGCTACTTCGACAATGACATCAAAGTCCGCGCGCCCTTCGATGCCCGCCGCTTGCTGGAGCGCTTTCATCTGGATAAAGACCTCGCCACCCGTCCCGGTGAACTGGCCGCCGAAGGAGTGCTGTCATGAGCATTTCCGAACCGGTCGGCACCACCGACGAACAGCAACCCATCATCGCCTCCGTGCGCCGCTTTACCGTGCTGACGGTCAACACGCACAAGGGGTTCACCGCGCTCAACCGGCGTTTCATCCTGCCCGAATTGCGCGAAGCGGTGCGCAGCGTGTCCGCCGACGTGGTGTTTTTGCAGGAAGTCCACGGCACCCACGAGCATCACCCCCAGCGCTACAGCAATTGGCCGGCGATGCCGCAATACGAATTCCTCGCCGACACCCTGTGGCCGCAGTTCGCCTATGGGCGCAACGCGGTCTATCCGGCGGGCGATCACGGCAATGCGCTGCTGTCGAAATTCCAGATCATTCGCCACGACAACCTCGACGTGTCCATCAGCGGTCACGAAAACCGCGGCATCCTGCATTGCGTGCTGCGCCTGCCCGGTGACGGCCAGGAAGTGCATGCCATTTGCGTGCATTTGGGTCTTCGCGAAACCCACCGGACCGAACAACTCAAGTTGCTGGCCCAGCGCCTCGAAGAACTGCCGAGCGATGCCCCGGTGATCGTTGCCGGTGACTTCAACGACTGGCGTCAGCGTGCCGATGCGCTGCTCAAACCCAGCGGTCTACGGGAGGTTTTCGCCGAACTCCACGGCAAACCGGCGCGCAGTTTTCCAGCGCGTTTGCCAGCGCTGCGCCTTGACCGCATCTACGTGCGCAACCTCAAGGCCAGTCAGCCGCAAGTGTTGGCCGCGCGGCCCTGGTCACACCTTTCCGACCATGCGCCGCTATCGGTGGAGATCGAGCTATGAGCAGCCCGTCGATGGAAAAAACCCATGTGGAGCACTTATCCACAACCCCGCCGGTCCGTGAGCCGGGCGTGGTCGACGTCGAATATGGCTGGCAAGGCAACAACCGCGTAGAGCTGCTGGAAAATGGTGAAGATTATTTCCCTCGGGTGTTCGAAGCCATGCGTCAGGCCAAGACTGAAATCCTGCTGGAAACCTTCATTGTGTTCGAGGACAAGGTCGGTGATGAGCTGCAGGAAGTCCTGATCGCCGCCGCTCAACGCGGCGTGCGGATCACCGCCAGTCTCGATGGCTTTGGCTGCGGTGAACTGGGCACGGAATACCTCTCCGCCCTGAGCGAGGCCGGCGTGCGCATCCAGATTTTCGACCCGGCGCCCAAACTTCTGGGCATCCGCACCAACTGGTTCCGCCGCCTGCACCGCAAGATCGTGGTGGTCGACGGCACGATTGCATTCATCGGCGGCATCAACTTTTCTGCCGACCATTTGGCTGACTTCGGCCCTGAGGCCAAGCAGGATTATTCCGTTGAAGTGCAAGGCCCGGCGGTGGCCGACATCCATCACTTCGCACTGCTGCAATGCGGTCGCCCGGCTCGCGCCAAATACTGGTGGCAACGACGCAGGCAAAGGCGCTCGGAGCTGGCGTTCACCGATCATGACGGCCAGGTTCGCCTGGTGTACCGCGACAATGGCGAGCATCCGACCGACATCGAAGAGGTTTACCGACAGGTGCTGCGCAGTGCCCGGCGCCGGGTGGTGATCGCCAATGCCTACTTCTTTCCGGGTTATCGCCTGCTGCGCGAGATCCGCAACGCGGCGCGCCGTGGCGTCGATGTGCGGCTGATCCTGCAAGGTCAGCCCGATATGCTGGCGGCCAAACTCGCCGCGCGCATGACCTATGACTACCTGCTCAAATCCGGTGTGCAGATTTACGAATATTGCGACCGTCCGCTGCACGGCAAAGTCGCGCTGGTGGATGAGGATTGGAGCACGGTCGGTTCGAGCAACCTCGACCCGTTGAGCCTGTCCTTGAACCTGGAAGCCAATGTGTTGATCCGCGATCGCGCCTTCAACCGCGACCTGTTCGAGCGCCTCGAAGACCTGAGTAACAACCATTGCAAGGTCATGTCCGCAGACAAGTCCCCGCGCGGGCGGGTCTGGCACATGACCGTCGGCTTTCTGGTGTTTCACTTTCTGCGGCACTTCCCGGCCTGGGCCGGTTGGCTGCCGGCGCACAAGCCGCGCCTGAAGCCCTTTTCCCATTCAGCCGGGAGTGACACCTGATGAGCCACTCTGATACACAATCGGCGACCCACGCCGACAACCCGACCAAATCCCGCTGGAGCCGCTGGAAACGGCCGCTGACGATGCTATTTTTCCTGGCGCTGATCGCGCTGTTCACGATGCTTGCACAGCGCATCGAATGGGATGAAGTGTTCGACAACCTCGCAGATTTCAAGGTGCGCACGCTGATCATCGCGTCCGCTCTGACCTTGCTGAGTTTTCTGGTCTACGCCTGCTTCGACCTGATCGGCCGTACTTACATTCGTCAGGACCTGACGTGGAAGCAGATCTTGCCGGTGGGGATTATCAGCTATGCCTTCAATCTCAATTTGAGCGCTTGGGTCGGCGGTATTGCCATGCGTTATCGCCTGTATTCGCGACTCGGGGTGAGCAAGGGCAACATCGCGAAAATTCTCGGGTTGAGCCTGGCGACCAACTGGTTCGGTTACATGGTGATTGCCGGTGCGGTGTTCAGCAGCGGATTGGTGCGAATGCCGCCAGGCTGGAAGCTGAGCAGCGACGCCTTGCAAGGTGTGGGCGTGTTGTTGCTGCTGGTGAGCGCGGGGTATCTGGCAGCGTGTCAGTTCTCCAAGCGACGGGAGTGGGCGATACGCGGGGTGGAAATCGACCTGCCGTCCCTGCGCATGGCAGTGTTGCAACTGGCTCTCGGGGCGCTGAACTGGTCGCTGATGGCGGCAGTGATTTTCACTTTGCTGCCGAGCAAACTGGATTACCCGCTGGTGCTTGGGGTGTTGCTGATCAGCGCGATTGCCGGGGTCATCACGCACATCCCCGCCGGGCTCGGCGTGCTTGAAGCGGTGTTCGTGGCGCTGCTGCAACATGAAGTGTCCCGAGGCAGCCTGGTGGCCGGATTGCTGGCCTATCGGGCGATCTATTTCATCTTGCCGCTACTGATTACCCTGGTGATGTACCTAATCGTGGAAGCCAAGGCCAAGTCGTTGCGAATAGCGAAAAAGCCTCGGGATTAGAAGCAAGATCAAAAGATCGCAGCCTCGTTTCACTCGACAGCTCCTACAGGGGATCGCGTAGACCTGGAGCTGCCGAAGGCTGCGATGTTTTTACGATGACTGAATAATGCTCAACCGCTCGCCCACCACCATTTCCGTGATCCAGCCCACCAGGATCGAGGTGTATGCCTGTTGCGAAACAGGCTCGCTCAAGGCGTGATCGGCGCCGTCGATAATCCGGTGGGTCAGCGAGTGAGTCTGCTGACAGGCCGCGCGGTAACTCATGATGGTTGAGTGGGGCACATAGTCGTCGGTCTCGGACTCCACAAGCAGCACATCCCCGGTAAATTGCGAACAGGCATGCAGCGCACGATTGCTGTCGGCGCGCACTAGCGTGCGGCGGTAATCACGTAAATCGAGCTTGTCCAGGTCACGTTTGGGTGTGTGCCATTGATCATCGCGATACAGCGCCGGCACCCGCAGCGCCAGCCAGCGCACCGGACGCAATGACGTCAGGATCGAGGCCAGGTAACCGCCATAACTGGTGCCGACCACGGCAATCGCCGATGTATCGAGCGCCGGGTGCGCGAGCAAGCGGTCATACGCTGCCAGCAGGTCGCGCAGGTTGTCTTCGCGCGTTACTCGACTCAGCGCAATACCCCTGCCGCCGGTGTGCCCGCGCAAGTCGAACGTCAGGCACACACAACCCAAACCGGCAATGCCTTTGGCCCGTTCCAGGTCCCGCTCCTGGCTGCCGCCCCAACCGTGCACGAAGAGCACGCCTGGCACTTTCGATTTTGGACTGAGAAAGGTCCCGATCATCTGTTCATCGTCGATGTCGATTTGAATGGTTTCGCTTCTAGCCGTCATAGGATTTAACCGTTACGTACTTGAGAAGAAAGTCACTGTTTTGCGCGGGCCCGCGATACACCTCGATGGCGTCCGCCGGCAGCGGCTGGTCGATGTAGGTCTCGACCGACGACACGCGAATCGCGCGCATCCCGGGGTCGTTGACGAAGCTCTGCAAGGCGGCGACTTCGGCGCTGCTGGCACCGCCCATCCGCCAGGACTGCTCGAGCACGCCGCTGCGCCGTTTGCCATTACTGTCCACGCCTTGGGCGATGTCGTAGTTGCGCCGCGAGGCGTAGAAACCGGGATAAGCCTCATCCGCGGCACGGTCGAACACTTGCGCCTGCCGGATCGCTAGCCGTACATCGTCCGGCAGTTCCAGTTCGAGCAGATCATCGTAGTGACCCCGCACTACCAGCAGGTTGGAGCCTCCATAAACCTGCTCGCCCTGACCGTCTTCGGTCAAGTATTGATCACCGCAATAACTCAGCACCGTGTCGCCGATAAAACTCTGACCGACGCTGTGGGTGATCACATGGTCCAGGTCCTGCTCCAGCACCACGCCTTCGGTGAACAGCGTTCTGGCATCGGGTCTGGCGAGGATGGCATCGAACTGGTCGAGGCTTTTGATCACTTCCTGACCGCGTCCGGCGCAGGCATGAATAGGCTTGATGCGGATCGGGCCGCTGTAGAGCAGATGCTCCGCCGCAGGACGCGCATCGTCCATGGAAAAAACACTGAGGCCGTCGAGCACCACGCTGCGTACACGTTCGGAAAACAACGGTGACCAGCCGTCCGGAGCGTGGGCATTTTTGTTGCGCAACCCGTGACTGATGGCTTTGGTGCAGATGAAATCATGGTCGACGTAACCGCCCCACAAATCCTCAGGCCCCTTAACGCCCAATTGACGGGCGGCAGCGACGCCCACAAGCGTCTGGGTCGGCAACAGATACAGGTCTCGACCGTTGTGCAGTTCCGGGTCGTAATTGCCGCCGTATTTAAGCCCCAGGACCTGCGCCAGCCAACGGGCCAGCGCACGATTGGTTTCTACTTCGTGCAACGGAGCCTCGGGCCGCACGGAGTGGGCGACCACCAGCTTCTTGCGGTTTGTTGGGGTCATGCGTCCCCCTTCAATCTGCGCTTGATGAATGTAGTTGAAGGGGTGCAGAGATCAGGCCAAGGAGGGCCAAAGACAAACGTTTTTCAAATCAGACAGTTGCGAAAAACATGATGGCACCCTGCCTGTTTGATTCTGCACGACAGCCTTCAAGATTCCGGCATTTTGCACGATTCAAGCCTTCCACTGACCCAATGTGGGAGTGAGGCTTCTACCGGGTTGCCGCAGTCGGTGTCACTCCAAACCGTGTCCGGTAATCACTCGGCGCCAACCCGGTAATCTTCTTGAACGTCGCCCGAAAGGCACTCGGATCCTGATAACCCACCGTCCAGGCAATGTGATCGATGGTGCCGTTGGTGAACTCGAGCATTTCCCGGGCCTTGCCGACCCGCAGATGCTGGCAGTACTCGGTGGGTTTAAGCCCGGTTGCGGCGCGAAATCGACGCAGGAACGTGCGTTCTTCCAGCCCTGCCCGCTCGGCCATCGTCGGCAGTGACACATCGGTCGCTCCGGTGCTTTGCAGCCAATGCTGGACCTTGAGAATCGAGGCGTCACCATGGCTGAGAATGGGTGAAAAATTGCTGCCGCATTCACTCGCGCTGTCGCTGTGTTCCACCACCAGAAATCGCGCGGTACTGGTGGCGATGCTTGGCCCCAGCAGGCGATTGACCAGGCGCAAGCCCAGTTCGGACCAGGCCATCAGCCCGGCGGTCGTAATCAGGTCGCCGTCGTCAACGATGGGAGTGTCGGCCTTGAGCTTGATCGCCGGATAACGCTCGGCGAAGGCTTTGGCCGAGGTCCAGTGAGTAGTGGCGCTACGGCCGTCGAGCAGGCCGCTCTCGGCCAACAGAATCGACCCCACGCAAACCCCGCCGAGTGTCGCGCCATTGGCGTGTTGCTGACGCAGCCAGCGAAACAGCGCCTGCGGTGCCTGGCCTTCGGAAAAACCGGCAATCGACGGCGGGATCAACACCGCCACCAACGCACCGTCCGCAGCGGGATAACTGTCGTAGACCCGCTCGGGCGCCTGATCGCTATCAACCTGCCAATGGCTGACCCGCAACAATGGCAACTGCGCCGCCTGATGCTCGGCAGCAATCCGGTTCGCCACCCCGAACAAGTCCGTCAATCCATGCACCGCCGCCATCTGCGCACCGGGATAGATCAGCACGCCCAACTCGGCGATTGCCCTTTCTGCGTCCATTGTCAGTTTTCCCCCTTCTATTGTCGGTGCGGCCAATCCTCGGACGGCCTGCCAGACCCAATACTTCATTCCACACCAACAAGCACTTCGAGGAAACAGTCATGGCCAAGCAAGCACTCATCGTAGTCGATATCCAAAACGACTACTTCCCCCAAGGCAAGTGGCCGCTGGTCGGCGCCGATGCCGCGGCGGACAATGCCGTTCGTCTGCTCAAAGCCTTCCGCGATGCCGGTGATTCGGTGGTGCACATCCGCCACGAATTCACCTCCGACGAAGCCCCTTTCTTCACCCCGGGTTCGGAAGGCGCGAAGCTGCACCCCAAAGTCCTGAATCGCGCCGATGAGCCTGTGGTGCTCAAGCATTTCGTCAACTCGTTCCGTGAAACACAACTGAAATCGATCCTCGACGAACAAGGCATCAAGGAGCTCGTGGTCGTCGGCAGCATGAGCCACATGTGTGTCGATGGCATCACCCGCGCCGCCGCGGACTTTGGCTACAGCGTTACCGTGATTCACGACGCCTGCGCTACCCGTGATCTGGAGTTCAACGGCGTCACCGTTCCGGCAGCCTACGTTCATGCCGCCTTCATGTCGGCCCTGGGCTTCGCCTATGCAAGCGTGGTGTCCACTGACGAGTTCCTGGCGGCGCATCACTGACCAACGCTTCTGCCTCGGGTGCTGCAATCTGACGCTCCCGAAACAAAGAAGGCCAGTCGCGTGCGCACATGACTGGCCTTTTTTCTGAGACTTACGGCCGAAAAGCCGGATAATGGCGGCCAAATCGTCTAGCCGTTATTCTGGTAATCCCCCATGGAAATCAAGGTCAACTTTCTCGACAACCTTCGACTTGAAGCCAAGTTCGACGACTTCACGGTGGTGGCCGATCAACCTATCCGCTACAAGGGCGATGGCTCGGCACCGGGTCCGTTCGACTACTTCCTGGCTTCGTCGGCGTTGTGTGCGGCTTATTTCGTGAAGCTGTACTGCGACACTCGCAGTATTCCCACCGAAAACATCCGCCTGTCGCAGAACAACATTGTTGATCCGGAAAACCGCTACAACCAGATTTTCAAGATCCAGGTCGAGCTACCAGCGGACATCTCCGACAAGGACCGCCAGGGCATCCTGCGTTCCATCGACCGTTGCACCGTGAAAAAAGTGGTGCAAGCCGGGCCTGAGTTTGTGATCGAAGAAGTGGAAAACCTCGACGCCGATGCCCAGGCGTTGCTGATGCCTGCGTCTAATTCAGAGGCGCACACCTATATCGCGGGCAAGGATCTGCCGCTGGAGCAGACCATCGCCAACATGTCGGCCATTCTGGCGGACCTGGGCATGAAGATTGAAATCGCCTCGTGGCGCAATATCGTTCCCAACGTGTGGTCGCTGCATATCCGCGATGCGCACTCGCCGATGTGTTTTACCAACGGCAAGGGCGTAACCAAGGAAGGCGCGCTGGCGTCGGCGTTGGGCGAGTTTATCGAGCGACTCAACTGCAACTTCTTCTACAACGATCAGTTCTGGGGCGAAGAGATCGCCAACGCGCCGTTTGTGCATTACCCGGACGAACGCTGGTTCAAGCCTGGCCGTAAAGATGAACTGCCGGCCGAAATCCTCGACGCGTACTGCCTGAAGATTTACAACCGCGACGGCGAGTTGCGTGGCTCCCACCTGATCGACACCAACTCGGGCAATGAAGAGCGCGGCATCTGCTCGCTGCCATACGTGCGCCAGTCGGACGGCGAAGTGGTGTATTTCCCGTCCAACCTGATTGAAAACCTGTTCCTGAGCAACGGCATGAGTGCCGGCAACACGCTGGCCGAAGCCCAGGTGCAATGCCTGTCGGAGATCTTCGAGCGTGCGGTAAAACGCGAAATCATCGAAGGTGAATTTGCACTGCCGGATGTGCCCGCCGATGTGCTGGCGAAGTACCCCGGGATACTGGCCGGTATTCAGGCGCTGGAAGAGCAAGGGTTCCCCGTATTGGTGAAGGATGCATCCCTGGGCGGTGAATTCCCGGTGATGTGCGTCACGTTGATGAACCCGCGTACCGGCGGTGTGTTCGCCTCGTTCGGCGCGCACCCGAGCCTGGAAGTGGCGCTGGAGCGCAGCCTGACCGAATTGCTCCAGGGCCGCAGCTTCGAAGGCCTCAACGACTTGCCCCAGCCGACGTTTGAAGGCCATGCGGTGACCGAGCCGAATAACTTCGTCGAGCACTTCATCGATTCCAGCGGCGTGGTGTCGTGGCGCTTCTTCAGCTCCAAGTCCGATTACGAATTCGTGGAGTGGGATTTCTCCGGCCAGGGTGAAAACTCGAATGCCGAAGAAGCCGCGACCTTGTTCGGCATTCTCGAAGGCATGGGCAAGGAAGTGTACATGGCGGTCTACGAGCATATCGGCGCCAAGGCGTGCCGCATCCTCGTACCGGATTATTCGGAGATCTATCCCGCGGATGATCTGATCTGGGACAACACCAACAAAGCGCTATTCTTCCGTGCCGACATCCTGAACCTGCATCGCCTGGACGAAGACGAACTGCGAGCGTTGGTTGAGCGCCTGGTGGAAAGTGAGCTGGACGACTACACCGACATCACCAGCCTGATCGGCATCGAATTTGACGACAATACGGCGTGGGGTCAGCTGACGATTCTTGAGTTGAAGCTGCTGATTTATCTCGCCTTGCAGCAATACGAAGAGGCGAAAGAGGCGGTAGAAATGTTCCTGCAGTACAACGACAACACGGTTGAGCGTGGTTTGTTCTACCAGGCCGTCAATGTGGTGCTGGAGATGAAGCTGGACGAAGACCTGGAACTGGAAGACTACGAGGCCAATTTCCGCCGGATGTTTGGCAACGAGCGCACGGATGCAGCGATCGGATCGGTGAACGGCAGCGTGCGTTTCCATGGCTTGACGCCGACCAGCTTGAAACTGGAGGGGCTCGACAGGCACCTGCGGTTGATCGATAGCTACAAGAAACTGCACTCGGCACGGGCCAATGTGACCGCGTTATCCAGTTAATAGCGCCAACAAAAAAGCGAAGCCAGATGGCTTCGCTTTTTTGTTACTGACTGGATAACTGCTTTTTAGAACGGGATATCGTCATCAAAGCTGTCGAAATCCGGAGCCGGTTGCGGAGCGGCCTGCTGCTGTGGAGCCGGACGCGACTGTTGCGGTGCTGCCGACTGCTGTGGACGCGGAGCCTGTTGGCGTGGGGCCGGGGCGGACTGCTGGTAGTTATTGCCCCCGCCTTGTTGGTCGCCCTGCTGTGGACGGCCGCCCAGCAGCTGCATGGTGCCTTGCATGTCGACCACGATTTCAGTGGTGTAACGCTTGATACCGTCTTTTTCCCACTCGCGGGTCTGCAGCTTGCCTTCGATGTAGACCTGCGAACCTTTACGCAGGTACTCGCCGGCGATCTCGGCAACTTTGCCGAACATCGACACACGGTGCCATTCGGTCTTCTCGACCTTCTGACCGGTTTGCTTGTCGGTCCACTGTTCGCTGGTCGCCAGACTCAGGTTGGTCACGGCGTTACCGTTAGGCAAGTAGCGAACTTCGGGATCCTGGCCGCAAGTGCCGACCAATATGACTTTGTTAACCCCACGGGCCATAACGTTCTCCTAGGCTACGCACGCTGCCTCGGCCGGGTTGTTCACCAGGCGCTCAAGGGTCGTGCGATCCAATAGTTCTGTGTCCAATTTGATGTAAATCGCCGCTTCATCAGCAACGATCACCGCATCTGTTACCCCTACGACGGCCTTCAGGCGCTCAACCAGACCCGCTTCGCGGATCGCCTCGGGCGACAACGGCAAGCGCAGGCTCGTCACGTAGGGTGGTTCGCGCATGGTAACAGCAAAGGCCAGCCAGAGGGCAGCCAGACCGGCGCATCCAAGGAACACAACCGACAGACCGCCATGCTGGAACAACCAGCCGCCGAGGATCCCGCCCAGTGCCGAACCGAGGAACTGACTGGTGGAATAAACCCCCATCGCCGTGCCTTTGCCGCCTGCTGGTGAAACCTTGCTGATCAGCGATGGTAGAGAAGCTTCCAGCAAGTTGAACGCGGTAAAGAACACCACCGTCCCGATCACCAGAGCTCGCAAGCTATCGCCGAACTGCCAGAAGAATAGCTCAGTGAGCATCAGCGTCGCGACGGCGCCGAGTAAAACTCGTTTCATTTTGCGTTTCTTCTCGCCGTAGATAATGAACGGGATCATGGCGAAGAAGGAAATCAGCAACGCGGTCAGGTAGACCCACCAGTGCTGCTCTTTAGGCAACCCGGCTTTTTCGACCAGCGCCAAAGGCAACGCAACGAAGCTCGACATCAACATCGCGTGCAACACAAAAATACCCAGGTCCAGACGCAGCAGGTCTGGATGCTTGAGCGTCGGTATCAGCGCCTGGCGCGCAACGCCGGATTCGCGGTGCTGCAACGGCCCGGTCGAACGCGGCACCATGAACATCACGATCACGATGCCGAACAATGCCATGCCGCCCGTGGCGAGGAACAACCCGGACAGGCCGAAGGCGCGGGTCAGCAACGGTCCTACAACCATCGCGACAGCGAACGACAGACCGATCGTCATGCCGATCATGGCCATGGCTTTGGTCCGATGCTGTTCACGGGTCAAGTCTGACAGCAACGCCATCACCGCCGCGGAAATCGCCCCGGCGCCTTGCAGGATCCGTCCGGCGATCACGCCCCAGATCGAGTCGGCATTGGCCGCCAGCACGCTACCGAGGGCGAAGACGATCAGCCCCAGGTAAATCACCGGACGACGACCGATCCGGTCGGAAATAAAGCCGAAGGGAATTTGAAAGATCGCCTGGGTCAGGCCGTAAGCGCCAATCGCCAGCCCGATAAGGGCCGGGGTCGCTCCTGCCAGATCCATCCCATAGGTCGCCAGTACCGGCAACACCATGAACATGCCAAGCATACGGAAGGCGAACACCAGGGCCAGACCGCTTGCTGCGCGGGTCTCGCTGCCACTCATGCGTTCGCTGTGGGGATCGTGCATGGAAAAACCTCATGTGAACCGGCGGCGATTCTACCAGTCCCATCGATTGACGGGGTATATCGCGACGCTTTGACGCGCTCTGCTGACAGACTCTTCATGTAAGGCTGTAACCCGCTCATTTGATAGTGTGCATCCATCCAGTATTTGGCCGTATACTCCTACGTTTTCGACGCCCGCCGAGCGAGGCCACTTTGGACAAGATCCTGATTCGTGGGGCCCGAACCCACAACCTGAAGAACATCGACCTGACCCTGCCCAGGGACAAACTGATTGTCATCACCGGCCTGTCCGGCTCGGGAAAATCATCCCTGGCATTCGACACACTGTACGCCGAAGGCCAGCGCCGCTACGTCGAATCGCTGTCGGCCTACGCTCGGCAATTTTTGTCGATGATGGAAAAGCCTGACGTCGACACCATCGAAGGTTTGTCGCCAGCTATTTCCATCGAGCAGAAATCGACCTCGCACAACCCGCGTTCGACGGTCGGCACCATCACCGAAATCTACGACTATCTGCGCCTGCTTTACGCTCGCGTGGGTATTCCGCGTTGCCCGGATCACGACATTCCGCTGGAAGCCCAGACCGTCAGCCAGATGGTCGACCTGGTCCTCGCCCAACCGGAGGGCAGCAAGCTTATGCTGCTGGCCCCGGTGATCCGCGAGCGTAAAGGCGAACACCTTTCCGTCTTCGAAGAACTGCGCGCCCAAGGCTTTGTGCGGGCCCGGGTCAACGGCCGGCTCTGCGAGCTGGACGAATTGCCGAAGCTGGACAAGCAGAAGAAGCACTCGATCGATGTGGTGGTCGACCGCTTCAAGGTGCGCGCCGACCTGCAGCAGCGCCTGGCCGAGTCGTTCGAGACCGCGCTGAAGCTGGCAGACGGCATCGCCCTGGTCGCGCCGATGGACGACGAGCCCGGCGAAGAAATCATCTTCTCCGCGCGCTTCGCCTGCCCGATCTGCGGCCATGCCATCAGCGAGCTGGAACCCAAGCTGTTCTCCTTCAACAATCCGGCCGGCGCTTGCCCGACGTGTGATGGCCTGGGTGTAAAGCAGTTCTTCGACATCAAGCGATTGGTCAATGGTGAACTGACGCTGGCCGAGGGCGCGATTCGTGGCTGGGACCGGCGCAACGTCTATTACTTCCAGATGCTCGGCTCGCTGGCTTCACACTACAAGTTCAGCCTGGAAGTGCCATTCAACGAACTGACGGCCGATCAGCAGAAGTTCATCCTGCACGGCAGCGGGTCGCAAAACGTCGACTTCAAATACCTGAACGACCGCGGGGACATCGTCAAACGCTCGCACCCGTTCGAAGGCATCGTGCCGAATCTGGACCGTCGCTACCGTGAAACCGAGTCCGCCTCGGTGCGTGAAGAGCTGGCCAAGTTCCTCAGCACCCAGCCTTGCCCGGATTGCCGTGGTACTCGCCTGCGTCGTGAGGCGCGGCATGTGTGGGTGGGCGAGAAGACGCTGCCGGCGGTGACCAATCTGCCGATTGGCGATGCCTGTGAATATTTCGGCGTGCTGAAACTCACTGGCCGCCGTGGCGAAATTGCTGACAAGATTCTCAAGGAAATTCGCGAGCGACTGCAGTTCCTGGTCAACGTTGGCCTGGACTATTTGTCGCTGGATCGCAGTGCGGACACGTTGTCCGGTGGTGAAGCGCAGCGTATCCGTCTGGCCAGCCAGATCGGCGCCGGACTGGTGGGCGTTCTGTACATTCTCGACGAACCATCGATTGGTTTGCACCAGCGAGACAACGATCGGCTGCTCGGTACGCTCAAGCACCTGCGGGATATCGGTAATACGGTGATTGTGGTTGAGCACGACGAAGATGCGATTCGCCTGGCCGACTACGTGGTGGATATCGGTCCGGGCGCAGGTATACACGGGGGACACATTGTCGCCGAAGGTACGCCGGCCGAAGTCATGGCTCATCCAGACTCGTTGACCGGCAAGTACTTGTCGGGTCGGGTAAAGATTGCAGTCCCGGCCAAACGCACGCCGCGTAACAAGAAGTTGTCGCTGTCCCTCAAGGGCGCCCGTGGCAACAACTTGCGCAATGTCGATCTGGACATTCCGATCGGTCTGCTGACCTGTGTAACCGGCGTGTCCGGCTCGGGCAAGTCGACGCTGATCAACAACACCTTGTTCCCGCTTAGCGCTACGGCATTGAACGGTGCGACGACGCTCGAAGCGGCCGCTCACGACAGCATCAAAGGTCTGGAGCATCTGGATAAGGTTGTCGACATCGACCAGAGCCCGATCGGTCGAACGCCACGCTCCAACCCGGCGACCTACACCGGGTTGTTCACACCGATTCGCGAACTGTTCGCCGGTGTGCCGGAGTCCCGCTCCCGCGGTTATGGTCCTGGACGCTTCTCCTTCAACGTGAAGGGCGGACGTTGCGAAGCGTGTCAGGGTGATGGCCTGATCAAGGTGGAAATGCACTTCCTGCCGGACATCTATGTCCCGTGCGACGTCTGCAAGAGCAAGCGCTACAACCGCGAAACCCTGGAGATCAAGTACAAGGGCAAGAGCATCCACGAAACCCTCGAGATGACGATCGAGGAAGCGCGGGTGTTCTTCGACGCGGTTCCGGCCCTGGCGCGCAAGCTTCAGACGCTGATGGATGTCGGCCTGTCGTACATCAAGCTCGGGCAGTCAGCGACCACGCTGTCGGGTGGTGAAGCCCAGCGGGTGAAGCTGTCCCGCGAACTGTCCAAGCGCGACACCGGCAAGACGCTGTACATCCTCGATGAGCCGACGACCGGCCTGCACTTCGCTGATATTCAGCAGCTGCTCGACGTTTTGCATCGATTGCGCGACCACGGCAACACTGTGGTGGTGATCGAGCACAACCTGGACGTTATCAAGACGGCCGACTGGCTGGTGGACTTGGGGCCGGAAGGCGGTTCCAAGGGCGGCCAGATCATTGCCGTCGGTACGCCGGAAGAAGTGTCCGAGATGAAGCAATCGCACACGGGCTTCTACCTCAAGCCGCTGCTGGCTCGCGACAAAGCCTGAGTCAGGCCCATGAAAAAGCCCCTGTCACCTCATCGGTGACAGGGGCTTTTTTGTAGCCGGTGGAATCAGAACTGCGATTGCAGGTAATTCTCCAGACCGATCAACTTGATCAGACCCAGCTGCTTCTCGAGCCAGTAGGTGTGATCTTCTTCGGTGTCATGCAATTGAACCCGCAGCATCTCGCGGCTGACGTAGTCCTTGTGCTGTTCGCAGAGCTTTATGCCCTTGCAGAGCGCGGCGCGGACTTTGTATTCCAGCCGCAGGTCAGCGGCGAGCATGTCCGGCACGGTAGTGCCGACATCAAGGTCGTCCGGACGCATGCGCGGCGTACCTTCGAGCATCAGAATTCGGCGCATCAGGGCATCAGCGTGCCCGGCCTCTTCTTCCATCTCGTGGTTGATACGTTCGTAGAGCTCGGTGAAACCCCAGTCCTCGTACATCCGCGAATGGATGAAATATTGATCACGCGCCGCCAGTTCGCCGGTCAGCAACGTGTTGAGGTAATCGATTACGTCTGGGTGGCCTTGCATCGCCCTACATCTCCCTGCTTGAAAGTCTGTAGTTTGAACCAAGCAGACTGTTTGGTCACTCTGCTTGCGCGATAAAAGCGAAGATATTCTGAGAAAAGTGGTTTAAATAACGCGAAAACCGCCCAAATGAGGGCGGTTCTGCTTCTCGTTTAGACTTCGTTAAGCTGTACGTTGAGCAGCTTTGCGATTGCTTCTCCGTACGCCGGATCGGCTTTGTAGAAATGCTGCAATTGGCGGTCAACTACATCGCTGGAAACTCCGGTCATTGCGCCGGCAATGTTGCCGACCAACAGCGCTTTCTGCTCATCGCTCATCAAACGGAACAACGCACCGGAGTGGCTGTAGTAGTCGGTATCCTCGCGGTGATCGTAGCGATCAGCCGAACCACTTAGCGCCAATGGCGGCTCTGCATAACGAGGTGCTTGCTTCGGTGATTCGACGTAGCTGTTCGGCTCATAGTTAGGTGTCGCTCCGCCATTGCTGCCAAACGCCATTGAACCATCACGCTGATAGCTGTTCACCGGGCTGCGAGGCGCGTTCACCGGCAGTTGCTGGTGGTTGGTGCCAATACGGTAGCGGTGAGCATCGGCGTAAGCGAACACTCGACCCTGCAGCATGCGGTCAGGCGACAAACCGACACCTGGGACCATGTTGCTCGGACCGAACGCCGCTTGCTCGACTTCAGCAAAATAGTTCTGCGGGTTGCGGTTAAGCTCCAATTCGCCCACTTCGATCAGCGGAAACTCTTTCTGCGACCAGGTTTTGGTCACGTCAAACGGGTTCTCGTAGTGCGCTGCGGCCTGAGCCTCAGTCATGATTTGGATGCACACGCGCCATTTCGGAAAATCACCGCGCTCGATCGCGCCGAACAGATCACGCTGCGCATAATCCGGATCGGTACCAGCCAGGCGTGCTGCTTCTGCTGGCGCCAGGTTTTTAATCCCTTGCTTGGTCTTGTAGTGCCACTTCACCCAGTGACGTTCGCCATTGGCGTTGATCAGGCTGTAGGTGTGGCTGCCGAAGCCGTGCATGTGACGGTAGCCATCGGGG
This sequence comes from Pseudomonas sp. Root329, assembly GCF_001424925.1. Lineage (NCBI taxonomy): Bacteria > Pseudomonadati > Pseudomonadota > Gammaproteobacteria > Pseudomonadales > Pseudomonadaceae > Pseudomonas > Pseudomonas sp. Root329. The sequence goes on from NZ_LMCV01000026.1 coordinate 25,109, forward strand.
ATGCCGCGGTCCGAGAACAGAATAGTGACCTGATGCAACGCCTCAGGTGAGTGCGACCAGAAGTCCCACATCATTTGCGCGCTTTTCAGATTGCTTTGTGGCAGACGTTTCTGGGTGTGAATAAAGTCCGGGAATTTCAAAGGATCGCGGATGAAGAACACTGGCGTGTTGTTGCCGACGATGTCCCAGTTGCCTTCTTCGGTGTAGAACTTCAGGGCGAAACCACGTGGATCGCGCTCGGTGTCGGCCGAACCACGCTCACCGCCAACGGTGGAAAACCGCAGGAAGGTTGGGGTTTGCTTGCCGACAGACTCAAACAGTTTGGCGCTTGTGTACTCGGTGATGTCCCGAGTTACGGTGAACGTACCGTAAGCACCCGAACCTTTGGCGTGTACACGGCGCTCAGGGATGTTTTCACGGTTGAAGTGGGCAAGCTTCTCGATCAGGTGAAAGTCGTCGAGCAGCAGCGGGCCACGAGGGCCGGCGGAACGGGAATTCTGGTTATCAGCGACAGGAGCGCCACTGGCGGTGGTAAGTGTTTTATTTTGGCTCATGCGATGTCTTCCTCTGTCAGTCTTTCCTACTGCCGGCTAATCGGCTGAGAGGGAGTATTGACCATCAACATGACACCATCAAATTCATTAAATTGTGAGAATCGATAGATAAATACTAATGAAGCTTTATCGCTTAGGCATTTCGATACTTTTCGAGCGCGCACAAAAAACCGGGCACTAGGCCCGGTTCTTCGTTTCAGACTGACGTCTTACTCAGCGGATACAGCTTCACCACCGGCAGGACGATCAACCAACTCGACGTACGCCATAGGCGCGTTGTCGCCAGTGCGGAAACCGCACTTGAGGATGCGCAGGTAGCCACCCTCACGGGTAGCGTAACGCTTGCCCAGGTCGTTGAAGAGCTTACCAACGATAGCTTTCGAACGAGTACGGTCGAAAGCCAGACGGCGGTTAGCCAGGCTGTCTGTCTTGGCCAAAGTGATCAGCGGCTCAGCAACGCGACGCAGTTCTTTAGCTTTCGGCAGTGTAGTTTTGATCAGCTCGTGCTCGAACAGCGACACTGCCATGTTTTGAAACATGGCCTTGCGGTGCGAGCTAGTGCGGCTCAGGTGACGACCACTTTTACGATGACGCATGGTTCATTCCTTACCAAACACAACGTTCGGTGATTACGACGATCAGGCAGTCGCCTTGTCGTCCTTCTTAAGACTTGCAGGCGGCCAGTTGTCGAGGCGCATGCCGAGGGACAGACCGCGGGAGGCCAGAACGTCCTTGATTTCAGTCAAGGATTTCTTGCCAAGGTTCGGAGTCTTCAACAGCTCTACTTCGGTACGCTGAATCAGGTCACCGATGTAGTAGATGTTTTCCGCCTTAAGGCAGTTAGCCGAACGTACAGTCAGTTCCAGATCGTCAACCGGGCGAAGCAGGATCGGATCGATCTCGTCTTCCTGCTCAACAACCACTGGCTCACTGTCACCTTTGAGGTCGACGAACGCAGCCAACTGCTGTTGCAGAATGGTTGCAGCGCGGCGAATTGCCTCTTCAGGATCCAGAGTACCGTTGGTTTCCAGATCAATAACCAGCTTGTCCAGGTTAGTACGCTGCTCGACACGGGCGTTTTCCACCACGTATGCGATACGGCGAACCGGGCTGAACGAAGAGTCAAGCTGCAAGCGACCGATGCTGCGGCTTTCGTCTTCATCGCTCTGACGCGAGTCTGCCGGTTCATAACCACGACCACGAGCTACGGTGAGCTTCATGTTCAGGGCGCCGTTAGACGCCAGGTTAGCGATTACGTGATCGGGATTAACGATCTCGACATCATGATCCAGCTGAATATCGGCAGCGGTAACCACCCCCGAACCCTTCTTCGACAAGGTCAGCGTAACTTCGTCACGGCCGTGCAGCTTGATAGCCAGACCTTTAAGGTTCAACAGGATTTCAATTACGTCTTCCTGTACACCTTCGATGGCGCTGTACTCATGGAGCACACCGTCAATCTCGGCCTCGACTACTGCGCAGCCGGGCATTGAGGACAACAGGATGCGGCGCAGCGCGTTGCCCAGGGTGTGGCCGAAACCACGCTCGAGAGGCTCGAGAGTGATCTTGGCGCGGGTTGGACTGACAACCTGCACATCAATATGGCGGGGTGTCAGGAACTCATTTACCGAAATCTGCATGGATGCACCTATTTTCTAGCCCTTACTTGGAGTAGAGCTCGACAATCAGGCTTTCGTTGATGTCGGCGGACAGATCACTGCGAGCAGGAACGTTCTTGAAAACGCCCGACTTCTTCTCAGTGTCTACTTCTACCCATTCTACGCGGCCACGTTGGGCACACAGATCGAGAGCTTGGACAATGCGAAGTTGGTTCTTTGCTTTCTCGCGAATCGCGACCACGTCACCAGCACGAACCTGGTACGACGGCACGTTTACGGTCTGACCGTTAACGCTTACGGATTTGTGCGATACCAGCTGACGGGATTCGGCACGAGTAGAGCCAAAACCCATACGGTATACAACGTTGTCCAGACGGCATTCGAGCAGTTGCAACAGGTTTTCGCCAGTTGCACCTTTCTTGCCAGCAGCTTCTTTGTAGTAGCCGCTGAATTGACGCTCGAGAACGCCGTAGATACGACGGACCTTCTGCTTTTCACGCAGTTGGGTGCCGTAATCGGACTGGCGACCGCGGCGTTGGCCGTGGATACCAGGTGCTGCTTCAATGTTGCACTTCGATTCGATCGCGCGCACGCCGCTCTTCAAGAAGAGATCGGTGCCTTCGCGACGAGCGAGTTTGCATTTTGGACCAATGTAACGAGCCATTCTTTACAATCTCCTGGATTACACGCGGCGCTTCTTCGGCGGACGGCACCCGTTGTGCGGGATTGGCGTCACGTCGGTGATGCTGGCGATCTTGTAGCCACAGCCGTTCAAAGCGCGGACTGCAGATTCACGACCTGGACCTGGACCTTTGACGTTAACGTCGAGGTTTTTCAGGCCATATTCCAGCGCAGCTTGACCAGCACGTTCAGCAGCTACTTGAGCAGCAAACGGGGTGGACTTGCGGGAACCGCGGAAACCCGAACCACCGGAGGTAGCCCAGGAAAGAGCGTTGCCTTGACGGTCGGTGATGGTCACGATTGTGTTGTTAAAAGATGCATGGATGTGGGCGATGCCATCAACCACTGTCTTTTTAACTTTTTTACGAGGACGAGCAGCAGGTTTAGCCATGATTAATTTCCTGTCGATTCGCTGGGGCGATTACTTGCGGATCGGCTTACGCGGACCTTTACGGGTACGCGCGTTAGTCTTGGTACGCTGACCGCGCACTGGAAGACCACGACGATGACGCAGACCGCGATAGCAACCGAGGTCCATCAAACGCTTGATTTTCATGTTGATTTCGCGACGCAGGTCACCTTCAGTGGTGAACTTCGCCACTTCGCCACGCAGCTGTTCAATCTGCTCGTCGCTCAGATCTTTGATCTTTGCGGCTGGGTTTACCCCAGTCACTGCACAGATCTTCTGTGCAGTAGTGCGACCAACACCATAGATGTAGGTCAGCGAGATAACAGTATGCTTGTTATCTGGAATGTTAACGCCTGCAATACGGGCCATTCAGTGGGACTCCAATTGACAGCTACCTACGCCCCGGAAGCCAAGAAATAGGGCGCGAGATAATATCGCTGTAATAACAAATAATCAACCCGGCAGCGCACTAGCTGCCGGGCTTGAAGCACAATCACACTCAGCCTTGGCGCTGTTTGTGACGCGGTTCCGCGCTGCAAATTACTCGAACAACACCTTCGCGGCGAATAATCTTGCAGTTACGGCACAGCTTTTTCACCGATGCACGAACTTTCATCACCAACTCCTCGAACCTTATGGGTACTCAGCGCAACATGCCGCTGCCGTAACCCTTCAGGTTGGCTTTCTTCATCAGGGATTCGTACTGGTGCGAAACGAGGTGCGATTGTACTTGGGACATGAAGTCCATCACAACCACGACGACGATCAGCAACGAGGTCCCGCCAAGGTAGAACGGTACGTTTGCTGCAACCACCAGAAACTGGGGCAACAGGCACACGGCCGTCATGTAAAGAGCACCGAACATGGTCAAGCGAGTCAGAACGCCATCAATGTAGCGCGCAGACTGCTCACCTGGACGGATGCCCGGAATAAAGGCACCGGACTTCTTCAGGTTTTCCGCTACGTCTTTCGGATTGAACATCAACGCCGTATAGAAGAAGCAGAAGAAAATAATCCCTGCACTAAACAGCAGAATATTCAACGGCTGACCAGGAGCGATCGACTGCGAGATGTCCTGCAACCAGCCCATACCTTCAGACTGGCCGAACCAGGCACCCAACGAAGCCGGGAACAGCAAAATGCTGCTCGCGAAAATGGCCGGAATAACACCGGCCATGTTCACCTTCAGCGGCAAGTGGCTAGTCTGCGCAGCGAAGACCTTGCGGCCCTGCTGACGCTTGGCGTAGTGAACAGCAATACGACGCTGACCACGCTCAATGAACACCACGAAACCGATAATCGCTACTGCCAGCAAACCGATGGCAACCAGGGCGAAGATGTTGATATCACCCTGACGCGCAGACTCGAAAGACTGCCCGATCGCTCTCGGAAGACCGGCGACGATACCCGAAAAAATCAACATCGAGATACCGTTGCCAACACCACGCTCAGTAATCTGCTCACCCAGCCACATCATGAACATCGCACCAGCCACAAAAGTGGATACCGCGACGAAATGGAAGCCAAAGTCACCAGTGAACGCAACGCCCTGCCCTGCCAGACCAATGGACATGCCAATTGCCTGAACGAGAGCGAGAACGACAGTGCCGTAGCGGGTGTACTGGCTGATCTTGCGACGGCCAGCTTCACCTTCCTTCTTCAACTGTTCCAGCTGCGGGCTAACGGCGGTCATCAGTTGCATGATGATCGATGCCGAAATGTACGGCATGATCCCCAGTGCAAAGATGCTCATCCGCTCCAGCGCGCCGCCGGAAAACATGTTGAACAAGCTAAGAATGGTCCCCTCATTCTGTCGAAACAGGTCCGCGAGTCGGTCCGGGTTGATACCTGGAACCGGGATGTGTGCGCCTATTCGGTAGACGATAATCGCCAGGAACAGAAAACGCAGACGAGCCCAGAGTTCAGACATACCGCCTTTGCCGAGCGCAGAGAGAGCACCTTGCTTAGCCATTTATTCCTCGAACTTGCCGCCAGCTGCTTCGATAGCCGCACGCGCACCTTTGGTGGCGCCGATTCCCTTTCCGATGGTGACAGCGCGAGTAACTTCGCCGGACAGCATGATTTTCACACGCTGAACGTTGACGTTGATCACGTTGGCATCTTTCAGGGACTGCACGGTGACGATGTCGCCTTCCACTTTAGCCAGCTCGGACAAACGCACTTCTGCGCGATCCATGGCTTTCAGGGAAACGAAACCGAATTTCGGCAGGCGACGATGCAGCGGCTGTTGACCGCCTTCAAAGCCTGGAGCAATGGTGCCACCGGAGCGGGAGGACTGACCTTTGTGGCCACGGCCACCGGTCTTGCCCAAACCACTACCGATACCACGGCCCGGACGATGCTTTTCGCGACGGGAACCCGGCGCTGGACTCAGATCATTGAGTTTCATCGATTAACCCTCGACACGCAGCATGTAGTAAGCCTTGTTGATCATCCCGCGATTCTCGGGAGTATCAAGTACTTCTACAGTGTGACCGATGCGACGCAGACCCAGACCCTTAACGCACAGTTTGTGGTTAGGGATGCGGCCGGTCATGCTTTTGATCAGCGTAACTTTAACGGTAGCCATGATCAGAAGATCTCCTTGACGCTTTTGCCACGCTTGGCGGCAATGGATTCAGGAGACTGCATAGCTTTCAAACCTTTGAAAGTGGCGTGAACCACGTTTACCGGGTTAGTCGAGCCGTAGCACTTGGCCAGAACGTTCTGAACGCCAGCAACTTCGAGGACAGCACGCATAGCGCCGCCAGCGATGATACCGGTACCTTCAGAAGCAGGCTGCATGTACACCTTCGAAGCGCCGTGACCGGACTTCATTGCGTACTGCAGAGTGGTGCCGTTCAGGTCAACTTGGATCATGTTGCGGCGAGCAGCTTCCATTGCCTTCTGGATCGCAGCAGGCACTTCACGCGACTTGCCACGGCCGAAGCCAACACGCCCTTTACCATCACCCACCACGGTCAACGCGGTGAAAGTGAAGATACGGCCGCCTTTAACGGTTTTGGCTACGCGGTTAACTTGAACCAGCTTCTCGATGTAGCCTTCGTCGCGCTTTTGGTCGTTATTTGACATAACTTAGAACTCCAGCCCAGCTTCACGAGCAGCATCAGCCAGCGCCTTGACGCGGCCGTGATACTTGAAGCCAGAGCGGTCGAAAGCCACCTGCGAGACGCCAGCGGCTTTAGCACGCGTAGCGACCAGCTGGCCAACCTTAGTGGCCGCGTCGATGTTGCCAGTGGCGCCATCACGCAGTTCTTTATCCAAAGTCGAGGCAGATGCCAGGACTTTGTTGCCGTCGGCCGAAATGACCTGGGCGTAGATGTGCTGCGACGAGCGGAACACGCAGAGACGCACGACTTCGAGTTCGTGCATTTTCAGGCGTGCTTTGCGAGCGCGGCGCAGTCGAGTAACTTTTTTGTCGGTCATTTGCTATGCCCTACTTCTTCTTGGCTTCTTTACGACGGACGACTTCGTCCGCGTAGCGCACACCTTTGCCTTTGTACGGCTCTGGTGGACGGAAGTCGCGGATCTCGGCGGCCACTTGACCTACCAGCTGCTTATCGATGCCCTTGATCAGGATATCGGTCTGGCTAGGAGTCTCAGCGGTGATGCCTTCCGGCAGTTCATAATCCACTGGGTGCGAGAAGCCAAGAGCCAGGTTCAGCACTGTGCCTTTTGCTTGCGCTTTGTAACCAACACCGACCAGCTGGAGCTTGCGCTCGAAGCCTTGGCTTACGCCTTGGACCATGTTGTTTACCAACGCACGAGTGGTACCAGCCATTGCGCGAGTTTGTTGATCGCCATTGCGAGCAGCGAAACGCAGCTCACCAGCTTCTTCAACGATCTCAACGGACGAATGGATGTTCAGTTCGAGAGTGCCCTTGGCACCCTTCACCGAAAGCTGTTGGCCTGCGAATTTGACTTCGACACCGGCTGGCAGCTTAACGGGGTTCTTAGCGACGCGTGACATGCTTATCCCCCCTTAGAACACAGTGCAAAGAACTTCGCCGCCGACACCGGCAGCGCGCGCAGCACGATCCGTCATCACACCTTTGTTGGTGGAGACGATAGACACACCGAGACCGCCACGAACTTTTGGCAGATCATCGACGGACTTGTACTGACGCAGGCCTGGACGGCTAACGCGCTTCACTTCCTCGATGACCGGACGGCCTTCGAAGTACTTCAGCTCGATGGACAGCAGTGGTTTGATTTCGCTGCTGATCTGATAACCCGCAATGTAACCTTCGTCCTTCAGGACTTTGGCAACAGCTACCTTCAAAGTAGAAGATGGCATGCTTACGACGGACTTTTCAGCCATCTGGGCATTACGGATTCGAGTTAGCATGTCCGCTAACGGGTCCTGCATACTCATGGGCTAGACGCTCCTAATACAAAAAAATTAGCCTTGCGGCTACTACTTATCGCCGAGCTCATCCATGCGGAAAAAGCACGGGCTCAGGCGAGCCGGGTATTCTAGACACACCCCACAAATGAATCAAGCCCCAAAAGGGGCTTGATTCAAGTTCAAGGTCACCGATGGTCAGGATCTTGCGATCCGGACCACCGAGACTTTGATAGTGCTTACCAGCTGGCTTTAACCAGACCAGGTACGTCACCACGCATTGCAGCTTCACGCAGTTTGTTACGGCCGAGGCCGAACTTGCGGTAAACGCCGTGTGGACGACCGGTCAGGCGGCAGCGGTTACGCATGCGCGAGGCGCTTGCGTCACGTGGCTGCTTCTGCAGAGCTACTGTAGCTTCCCAACGCGCTTCTGGACTTGCGTTCAGATCTACGATGATAGCTTTCAGTGCTGCACGCTTTTTGGCGTACTTGGCAACCGTGAGCTGACGCTTCAGCTCGCGGTTTTTCATGCTCATCTTGGCCATTTTCCTACTCCAATCAGTTGCGGAACGGGAATTTGAAAGCACGCAGCAGCGCGCGACCTTCATCATCGTTCTTGGCAGTGGTGGTCAGGGTAATGTCCAGACCGCGGAGAGCATCGATCTTGTCGTAGTCGATTTCCGGGAAGATGATCTGCTCTTTAACGCCCATGCTGTAGTTACCACGACCATCGAAGGACTTGGCATTCAGGCCGCGGAAGTCGCGGACCCGAGGCAGGGAGATCGACAGCAGACGATCCAGGAATTCGTACATACGCTCACGGCGCAGGGTCACTTTGACGCCGATCGGCCAACCTTCACGGACTTTAAAGCCAGCGATGGATTTCCGAGCGTAGGTCACAACGACTTTCTGGCCGGTGATCTTTTCCAGGTCGGCAACAGCGTGCTCGATGACTTTTTTGTCACCGACCGCTTCGCCCAGACCCATGTTCAGGGTGATTTTTGTAACGCGTGGAACTTCCATCACGTTCGAAAGCTTAAGTTCTTCCTTAAGCTTCGGTGCGATTTCCTTCCAGTAAATCTCTTTTAGTCGTGCCATGGTCTTCTACCTAGCAGTGTTCAAGCATCAACCGCTTTTTGGGTCGACTTGAAGACACGAATTTTCTTGCCGTCTTCTACTTTGAAACCAACGCGGTCAGCCTTGTTGGTTTCGCCGTTGAAAATGGCGACGTTAGAAGCGTCCAGTGGAGCTTCTTTTTCGACGATACCGCCTTGTACGCCCGACGCCGGGTTAGGCTTGGTATGACGCTTAACCAGGTTCAGACCACCAATAACCAGACGGTTATTAGCGAGAACCTTAAGCACCTTACCGCGCTTACCTTTGTCTTTGCCGGCGATCACGATGATCTCGTCGTCACGACGAATCTTTTGCATGTCGGATCTCCTTACAGCACTTCTGGGGCGAGCGAGACGATCTTCATGAACTTCTCAGTACGAAGTTCACGGGTCACTGGCCCAAAGATACGGGTGCCGATCGGCTCTTGCTTGTTGTTCAGAAGAACAGCAGCGTTGCCATCAAAGCGGATAATGGAGCCATCAGCACGACGTACGCCGTGACGAGTGCGGACTACAACAGCAGTCATCACTTGGCCTTTTTTCACTTTACCGCGAGGAATTGCTTCCTTCACGGTAACTTTGATGATGTCACCGATACCAGCGTAACGACGATGGGAGCCACCCAGCACCTTGATGCACATAACACGGCGAGCGCCGCTGTTATCGGCCACATCGAGCATGGATTGAGTCTGAATCATATAATTTCTCCGACCCCTAGTCCTTAGACTTCCACAGCGCGTTCGAGAACATCAACCAGCGCCCAAGACTTGGTCTTGGCCAAAGGACGAGTTTCACGAATAGTGACTTTGTCGCCGATGTGGCACTGATTGGTTTCGTCGTGCGCGTGCAGCTTAGTCGAACGCTTAACGTATTTACCGTAGATCGGGTGCTTAACGCGACGCTCGATCAGAACGGTGATGGTTTTGTCCATCTTGTCGCTGACAACACGGCCAGTCAGCGTACGGACAGTTTTTTCGGCTTCAGCCATGATTACTTACCTGCCTGCTGGTTAAGCACAGTCTTCACGCGAGCGATGTCACGTTTAACTTGCGAGAGCAGATGAGACTGCCCCAACTGGCCAGTTGCTTTCTGCATACGCAGATTGAACTGGTCGCGCAGCAGGCCGAGCAGTTGCTCGTTCAGCTGCTGTGCGGATTTTTCACGAAGTTCATTCGCTTTCATCACATCACCGTCCGTTTAACAAAGGCGGTGGCGAGCGGCAGCTTTGCAGCAGCCAGGGCAAAAGCCTCACGCGCCAGCTCTTCAGTAACACCCTCGATTTCATACAGGACTTTGCCTGGCTGAATCTGGGCAACCCAGTACTCCACACTACCCTTACCTTTACCCATCCGAACTTCGAGTGGCTTTTTGGAAATAGGCTTGTCCGGGAATACACGGATCCAGATCTTGCCGCCACGTTTAACGTGACGGGTCAGAGCACGACGCGCTGACTCGATCTGACGAGCGGTGAGACGACCACGAGCTACAGACTTCAGCGCGAACTCGCCGAAGCTGACTTTGCTACCGCGCTGTGCCAGACCACGGTTGTGGCCTGTCATCTGCTTGCGGAACTTCGTACGCTTTGGTTGCAACATTTGGCGTACCCCTTACTTAGCAGCTTTTTTACGAGGCGCTGGTGCTTGTGGTTTCAGTTCTTCTTGGCGACCACCAATTACTTCGCCTTTGAAGATCCAAACCTTTACACCGATCACACCGTAAGTGGTGTGAGCTTCGTAGTTGGCATAGTCGATGTCGGCACGCAGGGTGTGCAGTGGCACACGACCTTCGCGATACCATTCAGTACGTGCGATTTCAGCACCGCCGAGACGACCGCTCACTTGGATTTTGATGCCTTTGGCACCAATGCGCATGGCGTTCTGAACAGCGCGCTTCATAGCGCGACGGAACATTACGCGACGCTCCAGCTGCTGAGCTACGCTCTGCGCAACCAGCATACCGTCGAGTTCCGGCTTGCGGATCTCTTCGATATTGATGTGCACAGGCACACCCATTTGCTTGGTCAGGTCCTGACGCAGTTTCTCAACATCTTCACCTTTCTTCCCGATAACGATACCTGGACGAGCGGTGTGGATGGTGATACGTGCAGTCTGAGCCGGACGATGGATATCGATACGGCTTACGGACGCGCTTTTTAGTTTGTCTTGGAGATACTCGCGCACCTTCAGATCAGCGAACAAATAGTCCGCATAAGTCCGACCGTCTGCGTACCAGACGGAGGTGTGCTCCTTGACGATTCCCAGGCGAATGCCAATGGGATGTACTTTCTGACCCATCTCTTCGACTCCGTTACTTGTCAGCAACCTTGACAGTGATATGGCAAGACCGCTTGACGATGCGATCAGCACGGCCTTTGGCACGTGGCATGATGCGCTTCAGCGAACGCCCTTCGTTGACGAAAACGGTGCTGACTTTAAGGTCATCAACGTCTGCGCCTTCGTTATGCTCGGCGTTGGCTACGGCCGACTCCAGCACTTTCTTCATGATCTCGGCGGCTTTCTTACTGCTGAAAGCCAACAAGTTGAGCGCTTCGCCCACCTTCTTCCCGCGGATCTGGTCGGCGACCAAGCGGGCTTTCTGGGCGGAGATTCGAGCGCCCGACAACTTAGCGGCTACTTCCATTTCCTAACCCCTTAACGCTTGGCTTTCTTGTCTGCCACGTGCCCACGATAAGTGCGGGTACCGGCGAACTCGCCCAGTTTGTGGCCGACCATGTCTTCGTTAACGAGAACTGGGACGTGTTGACGACCGTTGTGTACTGCGATGGTCAAACCGACCATTTGTGGCAGGATCATCGAACGACGCGACCAGGTTTTCACCGGTTTGCGATCATTCTTTTCCGCCGCCACTTCGATCTTCTTCAGTAGGTGAAGATCGATAAAAGGACCTTTTTTCAGAGAACGTGGCACTGTCGTATCCCTCTATTTACTTGCGACGACGGACGATCATTTTGTCGGTACGCTTATTACCACGAGTCTTCGCGCCCTTAGTCGGGAAGCCCCATGGCGATACCGGATGACGACCACCAGAGGTACGACCTTCACCACCACCATGTGGGTGGTCAACCGGGTTCATGGCAACACCACGAACGGTTGGGCGAACGCCACGCCAGCGTTTGGCACCAGCTTTACCCAGCGAACGCAGGCTGTGCTCGGAGTTCGAGACTTCACCCAGGGTCGCGCGGCATTCAGCCAGCACTTTACGCATCTCACCAGAACGCAGACGCAGGGTCACGTAGACACCTTCACGAGCGATCAGCTGAGCCGAAGCACCAGCGGAACGAGCGATTTGCGCGCCTTTACCTGGCTTCAATTCGATGCCGTGTACGGTGCTACCAACTGGAATGTTACGCAGTTGCAGAGCGTTGCCCGGCTTGATCGGTGCCAGAGCACCTGCGATCAGCTGGTCGCCAGCACTCACGCCTTTAGGGGCGATGATGTAGCGACGCTCGCCATCTGCGTACAGCAGCAGAGCGATGTGAGCAGTACGGTTTGGATCGTATTCAATACGCTCGACAGTGGCAGAGATGCCATCTTTGTCGTTGCGACGGAAATCGACCAGACGATAATGCTGCTTATGGCCACCACCGATGTGACGAGTGGTAATACGACCATTGTTGTTACGACCACCAGTCTTCGATTTTTTCTCGAGCAGCGGTGCGTGAGGAGCGCCTTTATGCAGCTCCTGGTTGACCACCTTGACCACAAAACGGCGGCCAGGGGAAGTCGGTTTGCATTTAACGATTGCCATGATGCACCCCTTCCTTACTCAGCACTGCTGCTGAAATCGAGATCTTGGCCTGGCTGAAGGGAGATAACTGCCTTCTTCCAGTCATTACGCTTGCCCAGACCGCGAGCAGTGCGCTTGCTCTTACCCAGAACATTCAGGGTAGTAACACGCTCTACTTTCACGCTGAACAGGCTTTCGACGGCCTTCTTGATTTCCAGCTTGGTTGCGTCAGTTGCAACCTTGAAAACGAACTGGCCTTTCTTGTCAGCCAGAACCGTAGCCTTCTCGGAAACGTGCGGGCCAAGCAGAACTTTAAATACGCGTTCCTGGTTCATCCCAGCAGCTCCTCGAATTTCTTCACGGCCGACACGGTGATCAACACCTTGTCGTATGCGATCAGACTAACTGGATCGGAACCTTGCACGTCACGTACATCAACGTGTGGCAGGTTACGAGCAGCCAGGTACAGGTTCTGATCAACTACTTCAGACACGATCAAGACGTCAGTCAGGCCCATGCCGGTCAGTTTGTTCAGCAGATCTTTGGTCTTCGGTGCATCAACAGCGAAGTCCTGAACCACAACCAGACGATCAGTACGCACCAGCTCAGCAAGGATGGAACGCATTGCTGCGCGATACATCTTCTTGTTCAGCTTCTGGGAGTGATCCTGAGGACGAGCTGCGAAAGTGGTACCGCCGCCACGCCAGATTGGGCTACGGATAGTACCAGCACGAGCACGGCCAGTACCTTTCTGACGCCATGGGCGCTTACCGCCACCACGAACGTCGGAACGGGTCTTTTGCTGCTTGGTACCTTGACGGCCGCCGGCCATGTAGGCCACGACTGCTTGGTGAACCAGCGTCTCGTTGAACTCGCCGCCAAACGTCAGTTCGGAAACTTCGATCGCTTGAGCGTCATTTACATTTAATTGCATGTCAGCTTCCCCTTAACCGCGAGCCTTGGCTGCTGGACGTACAACCAAGTTGCCGCCAGTAGCGCCAGGAACAGCGCCCTTGACCAACAACAGATTGCGTTCAGCGTCCACGCGCACTACTTCGAGGGACTGCACGGTCACGCGCTCAGCGCCCATATGACCGGACATTTTTTTGCCCTTGAATACACGACCAGGAGTCTGGCACTGGCCGATAGAGCCTGGAACGCGGTGGGATACGGAGTTACCGTGGGTATTATCTTGCCCGCGGAAATTCCAACGCTTGATCGTACCCTGGAAGCCTTTACCTTTGGACTGACCGGTTACATCAACCAGTTGACCAGCGGCGAAGATTTCAGCGTTGATCAGATCGCCGGCCTGGTACTCGCCTTCTTCAAGACGGAATTCCATTACGGTACGACCAGCGGCAACGTTCGCTTTAGCGAAGTGGCCAGCTTGAGCAGCTGTAACACGCGAAGCACGACGCTCGCCTACAGTGACTTGCACTGCACGATAGCCATCGGTCTCTTCAGTTTTGAACTGGGTGACGCGATTCGGTTCGATCTCAATGACCGTGACCGGAATGGAGACACCTTCTTCGGTGAAAATACGGGTCATACCGCATTTACGACCGACTACACCAATAGTCATGTTGTAAACCTCATGAGTGTACGGGGCTTTCACCCGCTATGGCCGCCCATTTCAGAGCGTTACACGACTAAGACCGAGTCTTAGCCGAGGCTGATCTGCACTTCCACACCGGCCGCAAGATCAAGCTTCATAAGAGCATCAACGGTTTTATCCGTTGGCTGGACGATGTCCAGAACGCGCTTATGAGTACGGATCTCATACTGGTCACGCGCGTCTTTGTTGACGTGCGGGGAGACCAGAACGGTGAACCGCTCTTTACGGGTAGGCAGTGGAATTGGACCACGCACTTGAGCACCAGTACGTTTCGCGGTTTCCACGATTTCCTGGGTGGATTGGTCGATCAGGCGATGGTCAAAAGCCTTCAACCTGATACGGATTTGCTGATTTTGCATTGGATTTCAGACTCCGGCTGCTATTCCCAGCGAGCGCAATACGCCCGTTAAAAGGAGGCGCAATTCTATAGACGGGCTACTACAGTGTCAACCCAATAAAAAAGCCCCCGCTAGGCGGGGGCTTTTTCAAGTCATCACTTATTAAGCGATGATTTTGGCTACGACGCCAGCGCCGACGGTACGACCGCCTTCACGAATAGCGAAACGCAGACCATCTTCCATTGCGATGGTTTTGATCAGGGTGACAACCATTTTGATGTTGTCGCCTGGCATTACCATTTCAACGCCTTCCGGCAGTTCGCAGTTACCGGTCACGTCAGTGGTCCGGAAGTAGAACTGTGGACGGTAGCCTTTGAAGAACGGAGTGTGGCGACCGCCTTCTTCTTTGCTCAACACGTACACTTCAGCTTCGAAGGTAGTGTGCGGCTTAACCGAACCTGGCTTGACCAGAACCTGGCCACGCTCAACGTCGTCACGCTTGGTGCCGCGCAGCAGCACGCCGCAGTTCTCGCCAGCACGACCTTCGTCGAGCAGCTTACGGAACATTTCAACACCGGTGCAGGTGGTGACGGTAGTGTCACGCAGACCAACGATTTCCAGTGGATCCTGAACCTTGACGATACCGCGCTCGATACGGCCAGTTACAACAGTACCGCGACCGGAGATCGAGAATACGTCTTCGATTGGCATCAGGAACGGCTTGTCGATAACACGAACTGGATCCGGAATGTAGCTGTCCAGAGTTTCTACCAGGCGCTTAACAGCGGTGGTACCCATTTCGTTGTCGTCTTGGCCGTTCAGAGCCATCAGAGCCGAACCGATGATGATCGGAGTGTCGTCACCTGGGAAGTCGTAAGTGCTCAGCAGATCGCGCACTTCCATCTCAACCAGTTCCAGCAGCTCAGCGTCGTCAACCATGTCAGCCTTGTTCAGGAAGACAACGATGTACGGAACGCCAACCTGACGGGACAGCAGGATGTGCTCACGGGTTTGCGGCATCGGACCATCAGCGGCCGAGCAAACCAGGATAGCGCCGTCCATTTGAGCAGCACCGGTGATCATGTTCTTCACATAGTCAGCGTGACCTGGGCAGTCAACGTGAGCGTAGTGACGGATCAGCGAGTTGTATTCAACGTGTGCGGTGTTGATGGTGATACCACGAGCCTTTTCTTCCGGAGCGCTGTCGATTTTGTCGAAAGCAACAACGGCCGAACCGAAGATTTCGGAGCAGACGCGAGTCAGAGCAGCGGTCAGCGTGGTTTTACCGTGGTCGACGTGACCGATGGTGCCAACGTTGACGTGCGGGAGGGTACGGTCAAATTTTTCTTTAGCCACGACAATTAACTCCTAGCCTAAAGGGGCTGAATCAGCCTTGTTTTTTGGTAACAGTTTCGACGATATGCGACGGAGCTGTATTGTATTTTTTGAATTCCATAGAGTAGCTTGCGCGACCTTGGGACATGGAACGAACGTCGGTTGCGTAACCGAACATCTCACCCAGCGGAACCTCGGCGCGAATCACTTTGCCGGAAACCGTGTCTTCCATACCCAGGATCATGCCGCGACGACGGTTAAGGTCGCCCATCACGTCACCCATATAGTCTTCAGGCGTAACAACCTCTACCGCCATGATCGGCTCAAGCAACTCACCACCGCCCTTCTGGGCCAGTTGCTTGGTCGCCATGGAAGCAGCCACCTTAAACGCCATCTCGTTGGAGTCGACGTCGTGGTAGGAACCATCAAACACGGTAGCCTTCAGGCCGATCAGCGGATAGCCGGCAACAACGCCGTTCTTCATCTGCTCTTCGATACCCTTCTGGATAGCCGGGATGTATTCCTTAGGAACCACACCACCCACTACTTCGTTCAGGAATTGCAGACCTTCCTGACCTTCGTCAGCAGGAGCAAAACGAATCCAGCAGTGACCGAACTGGCCACGACCGCCGGATTGGCGAACGAACTTGCCTTCAATTTCGCAGCTCTTCGTGATGCGCTCACGGTACGAAACTTGAGGCTTACCGATGTTGGCTTCGACGTTGAACTCACGGCGCATCCGGTCAACCAGGATGTCCAGGTGCAACTCGCCCATGCCGGAGATGATCGTTTGACCAGTCTCTTCATCAGTCTTGACGCGGAAAGATGGATCTTCCTGAGCAAGCTTGCCCAGAGCGATACCCATTTTTTCCTGGTCGTCCTTGGTCTTAGGCTCTACGGCAACCGAAATAACCGGCTCCGGGAAGTCCATGCGAACCAGGATGATTGGCTTGTCAGCGTTGCACAAAGTTTCACCAGTGGTGACGTCCTTCATGCCGATCAAGGCCGCGATGTCACCAGCGCGTACTTCCTTGATTTCTTCACGGGCGTTTGCGTGCATTTGCACCATACGACCCACACGCTCTTTCTTGCCTTTAACCGAGTTGATCACGCCGTCGCCGGAAGCCAACACGCCCGAGTAAACTCGAACAAAGGTCAAGGTACCCACGAATGGGTCGGTAGCGATCTTGAACGCCAGAGCCGAGAACGGCTCGCTGTCGTCTGCGTGACGCTCCATTTCCTGGGTCTCGTCATCAGGGTCAGTACCCTTGATGGCAGGAATGTCGCTTGGAGCAGGCAGGTAGTCGATAACGGCGTCGAGAACCAGGGGAACACCCTTGTTCTTGAAGGAAGAACCGCAAACAGCCAAGACGATCTCACCAGCGATAGTACGCTGACGCAGAGCAGCCTTGATTTCCTCATTGGTGAGTTCTTCACCTTCGAGGTACTTGTTCATCAGCTCTTCGCTGGCTTCAGCCGCAGCTTCAACCATGTTGCCGCGCCATTCGTCAGCCAGTTCCTGCAGTTCAGCAGGGATAGGCTTGCGAACTGGAACCATGCCTTTGTCAGCGTCATTCCAGTAAACAGCTTCCATAGCCATCAGATCGATCTGACCCTGGAAGTTGTCTTCGGAACCGATAGCCAACTGGATTGGCACCGGGGTGTGACCCAGACGCTGCTTGATCTGACCGATCACGCGCAGGAAGTTCGCACCAGCACGGTCCATCTTGTTTACGTAAACAAGACGTGGAACGCCGTATTTGTTGGCTTGACGCCATACGGTTTCCGACTGAGGCTCAACGCCCGAGGTGCCGCAGAACACAACGACCGCGCCATCGAGTACACGCAGGGAACGTTCAACTTCAATAGTGAAGTCAACGTGGCCCGGGGTATCAATAACGTTAAAGCGGTATTGGTCCTTGTGCTGCTTCTCGGAACCCTGCCAGAAGGCGGTAATAGCAGCAGAAGTAATGGTAATACCACGCTCCTGCTCCTGCACCATCCAGTCTGTGGTCGCGGCGCCGTCATGCACCTCGCCCATCTTGTGACTTTTGCCAGTGTAAAAAAGGACGCGCTCGGTGGTGGTGGTTTTACCAGCATCCACGTGAGCAACGATACCAATGTTACGGTAGCGATTAATCGGTGTAGTACGAGCCATAAAGCCCTCGCAAAATTAGTGACGCTAAAATTAGAAGCGGTAGTGCGAGAAAGCCTTGTTGGCTTCAGCCATACGGTGCACGTCTTCACGCTTCTTAACTGCAGCACCTTTACCTTCGGCAGCGTCCAACAGTTCGCCAGCCAAACGCAGAGCCATAGACTTCTCGCCGCGCTTACGGGCGAAGTCTACCAACCAGCGCATTGCCAGGGCGTTACGACGGGACGGACGAACTTCAACCGGAACCTGGTAAGTAGCACCGCCTACACGGCGCGACTTTACTTCGACCAGCGGAGCGATGGCGTCGAGAGCTTTCTCGAAGATTTCCAGGGGGTCGCTGTTCTTGCGTTCTTTAACCTTCTCCAGCGCGCCATAAACGATACGCTCGGCAACGGCTTTCTTGCCGCTTTCCATAACGTGGTTCATGAACTTGGCCAGGATTTGGCTTCCGTATTTTGGATCGTCAAGCACTTCGCGCTTGGCTGCTACGCGTCTTCTTGGCATGGATAAGCCCTCAAACGGTCTTCAGGTTCGCTCGGAATCGGTGCCCTTTCGGGACGCCTCCGACCTTACTCTTATCGACTCAGAAAAATAGAAAATCAGTTTTTACAAAAAGCCACTACTACTTAGGCTTCTTGGTACCGTACTTCGAGCGACCCTGGTTACGACCTTTAACGCCGGAAGTATCCAAAGAACCGCGTACGGTGTGGTAACGAACACCTGGCAAGTCTTTTACACGACCGCCGCGGATCAGTACCACGCTGTGCTCTTGCAGGTTGTGGCCTTCACCGCCGATGTACGAGGAAACCTCGAAACCGTTGGTCAGACGCACACGGCATACTTTACGCAGTGCCGAGTTAGGTTTTTTCGGCGTGGTGGTATACACACGGGTGCATACGCCACGACGTTGCGGGCAGTTCTGCAGCGCAGGCACGTCGGATTTCTCGACGATACGCTTACGCGGCTGACGTACCAGCTGGTTGATAGTTGCCATCTACTAGCTCCACTGTTGTCTTGCGACGCTATTGTCTTGCAAGAAAAGCAAAATGGCAGGAACGAATTCCCGCCAAATTTAGGGGTACAAGAGTCTAAAGAGGATCTTGCCCCCAGTCAAGGCAAGGCCCCGACCTCCTCACTCATCCAACCTCGACAAATTGTCTCGATTCGATGAACGGAATGGCCAGGGCCTTACGCTCATTTACCGCAGAACTCAGTTACCGCTCGAGTTCAGCGCTTCGGTCAGTGCAGCTTCCACTTCACTGGCGCTTACGCGCAACGGTTTGTCAGCATCACGGCGGCGTTTGCGCTCGCTGTGATAAGCCAGACCGGTACCAGCCGGGATCAGACGACCCACGACCACGTTTTCTTTCAGGCCGCGCAGGTAATCGCGCTTGCCGGTTACCGCCGCTTCGGTCAGTACGCGAGTGGTTTCCTGGAAGGAAGCCGCCGAGATGAACGATTCGGTGGACAACGACGCCTTGGTGATACCCAGCAGCACGCGAGTGAACTTGGAAACGAATTTCTCGTCGCCAGCCAAACGCTCGTTCTCTACCAGAACGTGAGTCAACTCCATCTGGTCGCCCTTGATGAAAGTCGAGTCGCCGGATTCAGCGATTTCAACCTTACGCAACATCTGACGCAGGATGGTCTCGATGTGCTTATCGTTGATCTTCACGCCTTGCAGACGATAAACGTCCTGGATCTCGTTCACGATGTACTTGGCCAGCGCACTCACACCCAGCAGACGCAGGATGTCGTGTGGATCGCTCGGGCCGTCGGAGATAACTTCGCCGCGGTTTACCTGTTCGCCTTCGAAGACGTTCAGGTGACGCCACTTAGGAATCAGCTCTTCGTACGGATCGGTACCGTCGTTCGGGGTGATAACCAGACGGCGCTTGCCTTTGGTCTCTTTACCAAACGCGATGGTGCCGCTGACTTCAGCCAGAATCGAGGCTTCTTTCGGACGACGTGCTTCGAACAAGTCGGCAACACGTGGCAGACCACCGGTGATGTCACGGGTCTTCGAAGTCTCTTGCGGGATACGAGCGATAACGTCACCGATCGCAATCTTCGCACCGTCCGCTACACCAACCAGGGCGTTAGCAGGCAGGAAGTACTGAGCAATTACGTCGGTACCCGGCAGCAAGAGATCCTTGCCGTTGTCATCAACCATCTTCACAGCAGGACGGATATCTTTACCGGCAGCTGGACGGTCTTTGGCGTCGAGTACTTCAATGTTGGTCATACCGGTCAATTCGTCAGTCTGACGCTTGATCGTGATGCCTTCTTCCATGCCCACGTAGGTCACGGTACCTTTCATTTCGGTAACGATTGGGTGAGTGTGCGGATCCCACTTGGCCACGATTGCGCCAGCGTCGACCTTGTCACCTTCTTTAACCGAAATCACAGCACCGTACGGCAGCTTGTAACGCTCGCGCTCACGACCGAAGTCATCCGCGATTGCCAGCTCACCGGAACGGGACACAGCAACCAGGCAACCATCCACTCGCTCAACGTGCTTCAGGTTGTGCAGACGGACGGTACCGCCATTCTTCACCTGAACGCTGTCGGCCGCGGAGGTCCGGCTTGCCGCACCACCGATGTGGAACGTACGCATGGTCAGCTGGGTACCCGGCTCACCGATGGACTGGGCAGCGATAACGCCGACCGCTTCACCGATGTTCACCTGGTGACCACGAGCCAAGTCACGGCCGTAGCACTTGGCACAAATGCCGTAGCGGGTTTCGCAGCTGATCGGCGAACGCACGATCACTTCGTCGATGCTGTTCAGCTCGATGAACTCGACCCACTTCTCGTCTACCAGCGTGCCGGCAGGAACGATGATTTCTTCGGTACCTGGCTTGAACACGTCACGGGCAATAACACGACCCAATACGCGCTCACCCAGCGGCTCAACAACGTCACCGCCCTCAATATGCGGAGTCATTACCAGGCCATGCTCGGTGCCGCAATCGATCTCGGTTACTACCAGATCCTGCGCCACGTCTACCAGACGACGAGTCAGGTAACCGGAGTTCGCAGTTTTCAACGCGGTATCCGCCAAACCTTTACGAGCACCGTGAGTGGAGATGAAGTACTGAAGTACGCTCAAACCTTCACGGAAGTTCGCAGTAATCGGCGTTTCGATGATGGAACCATCCGGCTTGGCCATCAGGCCACGCATACCGGCGAGCTGACGGATCTGCGCAGCAGAACCCCGTGCGCCCGAGTCGGCCATCATGTACATCGAGTTGAAGGACTCTTGGTCGACTTCGACGCCATGGCGGTCGATGACTTTCTCTTTCGAGAGGTTGGCCATCATCGCCTTGGAAACTTCGTCGTTCGCCTTGGACCAAAGGTCGATCACTTTGTTGTACTTCTCGCCCTGGGTTACCAGGCCGGAGGCGTACTGACTTTCGATCTCTTTCACTTCATCAGTAGCAGCATTGATGATGCGGGCTTTTTCATCCGGGATAACGAAGTCGTTAACACCGATGGAAACGCCGGAAATGGTCGAATAGGCAAAACCGGTGTACATCAACTGGTCAGCGAAGATCACGGTCTCTTTCAAACCAACCACGCGGTAGCACTGGTTGATCAGCTTGGAGATCGCCTTTTTCTTCATCGGCTGGTTGACGACGTCGTACGACAGGCCAGGTGGAACAACCTGGAACAACAGCGCACGGCCGACAGTGGTGTCGACGATACGAGTGCCGCTCACGCTGCCGCCATCACGGTCGTTGACGGTTTCGTTGATCCGCACTTTGACTTTAGCGTGCAGTGCGGCTTCGCCGGCACGGAACACACGGTCAACTTCTTGCAGATCCGCAAACACACGACCTTCGCCCTTGGCGTTGATCGCTTCACGAGTCATGTAGTACAGACCCAATACAACGTCCTGCGACGGAACGATGATTGGCTCACCGTTGGCTGGCGACAGAATGTTGTTGGTCGACATCATCAACGCACGCGCTTCCAACTGGGCTTCCAGTGTCAGCGGTACGTGCACGGCCATTTGGTCGCCGTCGAAGTCGGCGTTGTACGCAGCACAGACCAACGGGTGCAGCTGGATAGCCTTACCTTCGATCAGTACCGGTTCAAACGCCTGGATACCCAGACGGTGAAGGGTCGGTGCACGGTTGAGGAGAACCGGGTGTTCACGGATCACTTCAGCGAGAACGTCCCAAACCTCTGGCAGCTCGCGCTCGACCATCTTCTTGGCAGCTTTGATGGTGGTCGCGAGACCACGCATTTCCAGCTTGCCGAAAATGAACGGCTTGAACAGCTCGAGAGCCATCTTCTTCGGCAGACCGCACTGGTGCAGACGCAGAGTCGGACCTACGGTAATTACCGAACGACCGGAGTAGTCAACACGCTTACCGAGCAAGTTCTGACGGAAACGACCTTGTTTACCCTTGATCATGTCAGCCAGGGATTTCAGAGGACGCTTGTTGGAACCGGTGATAGCGCGGCCACGACGACCGTTATCGAGCAGTGCGTCGACAGCTTCCTGCAACATACGCTTTTCGTTGCGCACGATGATGTCCGGAGCGGACAGATCAAGCAGGCGCTTCAAGCGGTTGTTACGGTTGATCACTCGACGATACAGATCGTTGAGGTCGGAAGTCGCGAAGCGACCGCCATCCAGCGGGACCAGTGGACGCAGATCTGGCGGCAGAACCGGCAGAACGGTCAGCACCATCCATTCTGGAAGGTTGCCGGAACCCTGGAAGGCTTCCATCAACTTCAGACGCTTGGACAGCTTCTTGATTTTGGTTTCGGAGTTGGTTTGCGGAATTTCTTCACGCAGACGGCCAATCTCGTGCTCCAGGTCGATAGCGTGCAGCAGTTCACGGACAGCTTCGGCACCCATGCGGGCATCGAAATCGTCGCCGAACTCTTCCAGCGCTTCGAAGTACTGCTCATCGTTGAGCAGCTGACCTTTTTCAAGGGTGGTCATGCCTGGATCGATAACGACATAGCTCTCGAAGTAGAGAACGCGTTCGATATCACGCAGGGTCATGTCCATCAGCAAGCCGATACGCGACGGCAGCGATTTCAGGAACCAGATGTGGGCAACTGGCGAGGCCAGTTCGATGTGCGCCATGCGCTCACGACGAACTTTGGCCAGCGCGACTTCAACGCCGCACTTCTCGCAGATCACACCGCGGTGCTTCAAGCGCTTGTACTTACCGCACAGGCACTCGTAATCCTTTACCGGGCCAAAGATCTTGGCGCAGAACAGGCCGTCACGCTCAGGTTTGAACGTACGGTAGTTGATGGTTTCCGGCTTTTTAACTTCACCGAACGACCACGAACGGATCATCTCAGGCGATGCCAATCCAATACGGATGGCGTCGAACTCTTCGACTTGACCCTGGTTTTTCAGCAAATTCAGTAGGTCTTTCAAGGCCTTTCCTCCTGGCGGAGCAGAGAGCGGGCAATCCTGCCCCGCTCTCGATTCGCGTCACGTGTTATTCGGTTTCCAGATCGATATCGATGCCGAGGGAACGAATTTCCTTGATCAACACGTTGAAGGACTCGGGCATGCCCGGCTCCATACGGTGATCGCCATCCACGATGTTTTTGTACATCTTGGTACGGCCGTTCACATCGTCCGACTTCACTGTGAGCATTTCTTGCAGAGTGTAAGCAGCACCGTATGCTTCCAGTGCCCAGACCTCCATCTCCCCGAAACGCTGACCACCGAACTGCGCCTTACCACCCAGCGGCTGCTGAGTAACCAGGCTGTACGAACCGGTAGAACGAGCGTGCATCTTGTCGTCTACCAAGTGGTTCAGCTTCAGCATGTACATGTAGCCAACAGTAACCGGGCGCTCGAACTTGTTGCCGGTACGGCCGTCGGTCAGCTGCATCTGGCCGCTTTCTGGCAGGTCTGCCAGTTTCAGCATGGCCTTGATTTCGCTTTCCTTGGCGCCGTCGAACACTGGAGTGGCCATTGGAACGCCGCCACGCAGGTTCTTCGCCAGATCCAGGATTTCCTGGTCGGAGAAGCTATCCAGATCTTCGTTACGACCGCCGATCTGGTTGTAGATCTCGTCCAGGAATTTACGAAGCTCAGCGACTTTGCGCTGCTCTTCGATCATCCGGTTGATCTTCTCGCCCAAGCCTTTAGCCGCGAGGCCCAGGTGGGTTTCAAGGATCTGACCAACGTTCATACGCGAAGGTACGCCCAACGGGTTGAGGACGACGTCGACCGGGGTGCCATTGGCATCGTGCGGCATGTCTTCAACCGGCATGATCACGGAGACCACACCTTTGTTACCGTGACGACCGGCCATCTTGTCGCCCGGCTGGATGCGGCGACGGATTGCCAGGTAAACCTTGACGATTTTCAGCACGCCTGGAGCCAGGTCATCGCCCTGCTGCAGTTTGCGCTTCTTGTCTTCGAACTTGTCGTCCAGCAGACGGCGGCGATCAACGATGTAGGCCTGAGCCTTCTCGAGCTGCTCGTTCAGAGCATCTTCAGCCATGCGCAGTTTGAACCACTGACCATGCTCAAGACCGTCGAGAACTTCGTCGGTGATTTCCTGACCTTTCTTCAGACCGGCGCCGCCTTCGGCTTTGCGGCCGACCAGAGCGGAACGCAGACGTTCGAAAGTAGCGCCTTCAACGATACGGAACTCTTCGTTCAGGTCCTTGCGGATCTCGTCGAGTTGAGTCTTCTCGATCGACAGTGCACGAGCATCACGCTCAACGCCGTCGCGGGTGAAGACCTGTACGTCGATGACGGTACCCTTGGTGCCGGTAGGCACGCGCAGGGAGGTGTCTTTAACGTCGCTGGCTTTTTCACCGAAGATGGCACGCAGCAGTTTTTCTTCCGGAGTCAGCTGGGTCTCGCCTTTCGGAGTGACCTTACCAACCAGGATGTCGCCTGCGCCAACTTCAGCACCTACGTAAACGATACCGGCTTCGTCCAGCTTGTTCAGTGCAGCTTCACCCACGTTCGGGATGTCTGCAGTGATTTCCTCTGGCCCAAGCTTGGTGTCACGTGCCACACAGGTCAGTTCCTGAATGTGGATCGTGGTAAAGCGATCTTCTTGAACAACTCGTTCCGACAGGCAGATGGAGTCTTCGAAGTTGTAACCGTTCCAGGCCATGAACGCGATGCGCATGTTCTGACCCAGCGCCAGTTCACCCATGTCGGTGGACGGGCCGTCAGCCATGATGTCGCTACGCTGAACCCGATCACCTTTACGCACCAGCGGACGCTGGTTGATGCAGGTGTTCTGGTTGGAGCGGGTGTATTTGGTCAGGTTGTAGATGTCGACACCAGCTTCACCGGTTTCAACTTCATCATCAGCAACACGAACCACGATACGGCTGGCGTCGACGGAATCGATAACGCCACCACGACGAGCCACGACGCAAACGCCGGAGTCACGAGCTACGTTACGCTCCATGCCAGTACCGACCAGCGGCTTGTCAGCGCGCAGGGTTGGTACAGCTTGACGCTGCATGTTCGAACCCATCAACGCACGGTTGGCGTCATCGTGCTCGAGGAACGGGATCAGCGACGCTGCAACCGAAACTACCTGCTTCGGAGAAACGTCCATCAAGGTGACGTCTTCCGGCGCCTTGACGGTGAACTCGTTCAAGTGACGAACAGCTACCAGCTCGTCGATCAGCATTTTCTTGTCGTTCATCGTGGCCGAAGCCTGAGCGATCACGTGATCAGCTTCTTCGATGGCGGACA
The DNA here is from genome assembly GCF_001424925.1 of Pseudomonas sp. Root329. Classification (NCBI taxonomy): domain Bacteria; kingdom Pseudomonadati; phylum Pseudomonadota; class Gammaproteobacteria; order Pseudomonadales; family Pseudomonadaceae; genus Pseudomonas; species Pseudomonas sp. Root329. The sequence goes on from NZ_LMCV01000026.1 coordinate 50,760, forward strand.
GGAACACGATCTCGTCGGTGACCAGAGCGTCTTTCACCACACGGTACGGGCTCTCGAGGAAGCCGTACTGGTTGGTGCGCGCATAAGCTGCCAGGGAGTTGATCAGACCGATGTTCGGACCTTCCGGCGTTTCAATCGGGCATACACGACCGTAGTGAGTCGGGTGTACGTCACGAACTTCAAAGCCAGCACGCTCACGAGTCAAACCGCCAGGGCCGAGTGCAGAAACACGACGCTTGTGGGTGATCTCGGACAGCGGGTTGTTCTGGTCCATGAACTGGGAAAGCTGGCTGGAACCGAAGAACTCTTTCACCGCCGCAGCCACTGGCTTGGCGTTGATCAGGTCTTGCGGCATCAGGCCTTCGCTTTCAGCCATCGACAGACGCTCTTTGACCGCACGCTCAACACGTACCAGGCCAACGCGGAACTGGTTCTCGGCCATTTCGCCTACGCAGCGAACACGACGGTTACCCAAGTGGTCGATGTCATCGACGATGCCTTTGCCGTTACGGATGTCGACCAGAGTCTTCAGCACCGCAACGATGTCTTCCTTGCACAACACGCCCGAACCTTCGATCTCGGTACGACCGATACGACGGTTGAACTTCATCCGGCCGACCGCAGACAGGTCATAGCGCTCAGGGCTGAAGAACAGGTTGTTGAACAGAGTCTCGGCAGCGTCTTTGGTTGGCGGCTCGCCTGGACGCATCATGCGATAGATCTCGACCAGCGCTTCCAATTGGTTGCTGGTGGAGTCGATCTTCAGCGTGTCGGAGACGAACGGACCGCAGTCGATATCGTTGGTGTACAGAGTTTCGATGCGAACAACCTGGGCCTTGGCGATTTTTGCCAGGATCTCGGTGTTCAGCTCGGTGTTGCACTCAGCCAGGATTTCGCCGGTTGCCGGATGCACGATGGCCTTGGCGGTAGTGCGACCCAGGACGTAGTCCAGAGGCACTTCCAGGGTCTTGAGACCGGCTTTTTCGATCTGGTTGATGTGGCGCGCAGTAATACGACGACCAGCCTCAACGATGACCTTGCCCTTCTCGTCCTGAATATCAAGAACAGCGATTTCACCACGCAGACGCGAAGCAATCAGTTCCAGACTGAGGGTTTCGCCGCTCAGGTGGAAAACGTTGGTGGTGTAGAAAGCGTCCAGCACTTCTTCGGTGGTATAGCCGAGCGCGCGCAGCAGTACCGATGCAGGCAGCTTGCGACGACGGTCGATACGCACGAATACGCAGTCTTTCGGGTCGAACTCGAAGTCCAGCCACGAACCGCGGTAAGGAATGATACGCGCCGAGTACAACAGTTTGCCGGAGCTGTGCGTCTTGCCACGGTCGTGGTCGAAGAACACGCCCGGGGAACGGTGCAGCTGGGAAACGATTACACGCTCGGTACCGTTGATTACGAAGGTACCGTTCTCAGTCATCAGGGGGATTTCACCCATGTAGACTTCTTGCTCTTTAATGTCCTTGATCGCTTTGTTCGACGATTCTTTGTCGAAAATGATCAGGCGCACTTTTACCCGCAAAGGTACGGCATAAGTTACACCGCGCAATACGCATTCTTTGACATCAAATGCCGGTTCGCCCAGGCGATAACCGACGTACTCCAGCGCAGCATTGCCGGAGTAGCTGATGATCGGGAAAACGGATTTGAAGGCCGCATGCAGGCCCACGTCGCGGAACTGATCTTTAGTCGCTCCCGCTTGCAAGAATTCACGATACGAATCCAGCTGGATGGCCAGGAGGTACGGCACATCCATGACGTCCGGCAACTTGCTAAAGTCCTTGCGGATACGTTTTTTCTCAGTATATGAGTAAGCCATCAGCGTTCCCCAGCTTGGTCACCTGCTTGTTTGGCCTCTCCCGACGGGAGCAGCCAGAAAATCGTGCAAACCCCATGGTTTGCGCCACCGCATCGGGTGGTTACAGCTCGTTATCAGCACCGACCCAGTCGGCTGCCAATAACGGAAAAAGGCCGGTGGCAAGAGCCACCAGCCATCAGCCTTTCGCTTAACGCTCGGGCTGGAGACGCAAAGTCGATGCTTACTTCAGCTCGACTTTAGCGCCTGCTTCTTCCAGAGTGGCTTTTGCTTTGTCAGCTGCGTCTTTCGAAACAGCTTCCAGAACAACGCCAGGAGCGCCGTCAACTACAGCCTTGGCTTCTTTCAGGCCCAGACCGGTCAGTTCACGTACTGCCTTGATCACGTTAACTTTCTTCTCGCCAGCTTCCAGCAGCATGACGTTGAATTCAGTTTGTTCTTCAACAACGGCAGCGACAGCAGCTGGACCAGCGGAAGCAGCGGCAGCGGAAACGCCGAACTTCTCTTCCATGGCCTTGATCAGCTCAACGATTTCCAGAACGGATTTTTCGCCGATTGCTTCGATGATTTGGTCGTTAGTCAGAGACATGACTATAAATTCCTGTATTGGGGTGACAGCCTACGCGGCCATCGAAATAAACAATAAACGCTGAAAGGAGTCGCTCAGCCTTAGGCTGCGGCAGCTTCTTTCTGGTCGCGAAGAGCCGCCAGAGTACGAGCCAATTTGCTGGTTGCGCCTTGAATCACGCTCATCAGCTGAGAAATTGCTTCGTCACGGGTCGGCAGGCTTGCCAGTACGTCGATCTGATTAGCTGCGAGGAACTTGCCCTCGAACGCAGCTGCCTTGATCTCGAACTTATCCTGACCTTTTGCGAACTCTTTGAAGATACGAGCAGCAGCGCCCGGATGATCTTTGGAGAATGCAATCAAGGTCGGGCCGGTGAACACGTCGTTGAGCACGTCATATTGAGTGCCAGCAACGGCGCGCTTGAGCAGGGTGTTACGTACAACACGTACGTAAACGCCAGCTTCACGAGCCTCTTTACGGAGTCCGGTCATAGCGCCTACTGTTACGCCACGGGCATCAGCCACGACAGCGGACAGAGCAACTTGGGCAGCCTTGTTGACTTCAGCGACGATGGCCTTCTTGTCTTCAAGTTTAATTGCCACGGGAAAAACTCCTGCTTGTTACCGTTTCATCCAACCGAGGCCAGATGTCGTTTTGGTGTCTGATTCGGTAAGGAACCGGGAGCACCATCTGCGTAGGCTTGAGGTTTAAGACTTGCGTCGCCTACGGTCTTGGATAGCCCCCGCCAGGCAGGGACCCCAATCTTTCAATTGGCGCAATCGCTTGCGCCAACCTGTGTCTTACGCGTCGAGCGAACCTTGGTCGATGACCAGGCCTGGACCCATGGTGGTGCTCAGGGTAACGCGCTTGACGTAAATACCTTTCGAGGAAGCAGGCTTGATACGCTTCAGATCAGCGATCAGGGCTTCAACGTTTTCCTTCAGCTTGACGGCGTCGAAGCCAACCTTGCCAACGGAGGTGTGGATGATGCCGTTTTTGTCGGTGCGATAACGAACCTGACCAGCCTTGGCGTTCTTAACCGCGGTAGCTACGTCTGGCGTTACGGTGCCGACTTTAGGGTTAGGCATCAGGCCACGTGGGCCCAGGATCTGACCCAACTGACCAACAACGCGCATTGCATCCGGGGATGCGATAACTACGTCATAGTTCAGGTCGCCGCCTTTCATTTCGGCAGCCAGATCGTCCATACCTACACGGTCAGCGCCGGCAGCCAAAGCGGCCTCAGCAGCTGGACCTTGGGTGAACACAGCAACGCGAACGGTCTTGCCAGTGCCGTGTGGCAGCACAGTAGCGCTACGAACGACCTGGTCGGATTTACGCGGGTCAACGCCCAAGTTTACAGCAACGTCGAACGACTCGCTGAACTTGACGGTCGACAGCTCAGCCAGCAGAGCAGCAGCGTCTACAAAGTTGTAGGACTTGCCTGCTTCGATTTTGCCGGCGATAGCCTTTTGACGCTTGGTCAACTTAGCCATTACACACCCTCCACGTTAAGGCCCATGCTACGAGCAGAACCGGCGATAGTACGCACGGCCGCGTCCATATCAGCTGCAGTCAGATCCGCGTTTTTGGTTTTCGCGATTTCTTCCAGCTGAGCACGGGTAACGGTGCCAACCTTAACTGTGTTCGGACGAGCGGAACCGCTAGTCAGACCAGCAGCTTTCTTCAGCAGAACCGAAGCAGGTGTGGATTTGGTTTCGAAAGTGAAGCTACGGTCGCTGTAGACAGTGATGATCACTGGAGTCGGCAGACCTGGCTCAATACCCTGAGTACGGGCGTTGAAAGCCTTGCAGAATTCCATGATGTTCACGCCGTGCTGACCCAGAGCAGGACCAACAGGTGGGCTTGGGTTAGCCTGAGCGGCCTTCACTTGCAGCTTGATGTAAGCGGTAATCTTCTTGGCCATGAGGCACTCCAATTACGGGTTCGAACGCCTCGAAAGGCTCCCCGGTTACTTGCGCGTTTATCCCAGTGACGACAAAACCCCACAGCCTAGGGCTGCGGGGTTGGGATGCTTGCTCAGCTAGACTTTTTCGACCTGGCTGAACTCTAGCTCTACCGGAGTAGAGCGACCGAAAATGAGCACCGCCACTTGGATCCGGCTCTTCTCGTAGTTAACTTCTTCGACCGTGCCGGTAAAGTCGGCAAACGGACCGTCATTGACACGCACCGACTCACCTGGCTCGAACAACGTCTTCGGCTTCGGCTTGTCGCTACCATCAGCAACGCGACGCAGAATCGCTTCTGCCTCTTTATCAGTAATAGGTGCAGGTTTATCCGCAGTACCGCCGATAAAGCCCATCACCCGAGGAGTATCCTTGACCAAGTGCCAAGTACCCTCATTCATATCCATCTGAACCAGCACATAACCTGGGAAGAACTTGCGCTCGCTTTTGCGTTTCTGGCCATTACGCATTTCAACCACTTCTTCAGTGGGAACCAGAATTTCGCCGAAGCCATCTTCCATGCCAGCCAGCTTTACGCGCTCTACCAACGAGCGCATGACATGCTTCTCGTAACCGGAGTAAGCATGCACAACGTACCAACGCTTAGCCACGGGACACCCTTAGCCGACAATCAAGGAAACAAGCCAGCCGAGCAGGGAATCAAGCCCCCACAACAGCAACGCCATAACCAGAACAACAGCCACAACAATCAACGTGGTCTGCGTGGTTTCTTGGCGAGTTGGCCATACGACTTTACGAATCTCGGTGCGAGCTTCCTTAACCAGTACAAAGAAAGACTTGCCCTTGACCGTCTGCAGGCCTACAAAGGCAGCTACAGCAGCAATGGCGAGCAAAGCAAGTACGCGGTACAGGATCGGCGAAGCAGAGTAATACTGATTGCCAACAACGCCAACAACCACCAAAGCAACTACTACTAGCCACTTGAGTAGATCGAAGCGAGAGCCTTGAGCTTCAGCTTTAGGAGTCATCTATGAAGATCCTGTGAAAAGAAAGCCAGACACACCAAGTGAATCTGGCAGGTCAGGAGGGAATCGAACCCCCAACCTACGGTTTTGGAGACCGTCGCTCTGCCAATTGAGCTACTGACCTAAAACAAAATCAGGCCGACCATTATGCCGGCCCGAAAAAGACATTACAACAATTTACTCGATAACCTTAGCAACGACACCAGCGCCGACGGTACGACCGCCTTCACGAATGGCGAAACGCAGACCATCTTCCATTGCGATGGTTTTGATCAGAGTGACCGTCATTTGGACGTTATCACCTGGCATCACCATTTCAACGCCTTCCGGCAGTTCGCAGTTACCGGTCACGTCGGTGGTCCGGAAGTAGAACTGTGGACGGTAGCCTTTGAAGAATGGCGTATGACGACCACCCTCTTCCTTGCTCAAAACGTAAACTTCAGCAGTGAACTTGGTATGCGGCTTGACAGTGCCCGGCTTAACCAGAACCTGGCCACGCTCAACATCATCACGCTTGGTACCACGCAGCAACACGCCGCAGTTCTCGCCAGCACGACCTTCGTCGAGCAGCTTGCGGAACATCTCAACACCAGTGCAAGTAGTTTTGACAGTGTCACGAAGACCAACAATCTCAACCTCTTCCTGAATGCGGACAATGCCACGCTCAACACGACCAGTCACAACAGTACCGCGACCGGAGATCGAGAAAACATCCTCGATCGGCATCAGGAACGGCTTATCAATAGCACGCTCAGGCTGCGGAATGTAGCTATCCAGAGTCTCGACCAACTTCTTGACGGCAGTAGTGCCCATCTCGTTGTCGTCTTGACCATTCAGCGCCATCAGCGCCGAACCAATGATGATCGGAGTGTCATCACCTGGGAAATCATAAGTGCTCAGCAGGTCGCGCACTTCCATCTCAACCAGCTCCAGCAGCTCAGCATCATCGACCATGTCAGCCTTGTTCAGGAAGACAACGATGTACGGAACGCCAACCTGGCGAGACAGAAGGATATGCTCACGGGTTTGCGGCATCGGACCATCAGCGGCCGAGCAAACCAGAATCGCACCATCCATCTGAGCAGCACCGGTAATCATGTTTTTTACGTAGTCAGCGTGACCTGGACAGTCAACATGTGCGTAGTGACGCACGGCCGAATCGTACTCAACGTGAGCGGTGTTGATGGTAATACCACGAGCTTTTTCTTCAGGGGCGCTATCGATCTTGTCGAAGTCAACCTTTGCCGAACCGAAAACCTCGGAGCAGACGCGAGTCAAAGCAGCAGTCAGAGTTGTTTTACCGTGATCGACGTGACCAATGGTACCAACGTTGACGTGCGGCTTATTACGTTCGAACTTTTCCTTAGCCATCAAAACCACCCCTAGGAGAAGAATTAAGCAGGTCAAACAAGCCATTAAAACAAAGGCAGATATTTTCATATCTGCCTTGTTATATGGAGCTCTTGAGCGGATTTGAACCGCTGACCTCACCCTTACCAAGGGTGTGCTCTACCAACTGAGCTACAAGAGCGTAACGCTATGCAGGATCTGCAAACTTGGAGCGGGTAGCGGGAATCGAACCCGCATCATCAGCTTGGAAGGCTGAGGTTCTACCACTAAACTATACCCGCGAGCTTGCAGCTCTCGCTAAAAATGGTGGAGGGGGAAGGATTCGAACCTTCGAAGTCGTAGACGTCAGATTTACAGTCTGATCCCTTTGGCCGCTCGGGAACCCCTCCTAAGCGAGCCGGCATTCTATATCATGCCAGCCTTCTGTCAAGCATTTTCTCATTAAAAACCTGAGGTTAGCTGCGTTGACATCACTTTGCGGTGTTAACCGTTAAAGGTCTTCACTGCGAAGCGGGCGCCATTCTATGCAAACTATTCGGCGGGTGCAACCCCCTCGCACGGCATTATTTTATGTTTTAACTCATTGAATTCTCTAGAAAGGTTTTTCAGCTGCGAATCATCCAGCCAACGCCGGCTTTCTGGTGCCACACGCACCCAGTAACCATCAGAGTCGGCGGGAGGCCTCAGCAAGGACTCAAACTTGATTTCCATGCCGCTCAATCGCCGCTCAACCGCCTGAGCTGCCTCCTGACGAGTAAAACCGCCAAGATAGAGGCATCCATCGTCTGCCTGGGTAGGCTTTCCTTTATCACGAGCCGCGTCAGTCGTTTCACTCAACAAGCGAATATCCTGCTGCGAACCCCTATATAAATTCAAAGGGGTTACATCCTTCGCACGCAGAGGAGCCTCTTGCTGGTGCCAGACGTAATAGAACACATTGAGAACAAGCAGCAGCAGAAACAACCAACGCATAAAAACCTCACGACAAGGGACACGCCATAGCCAAACCTACAAACACCAGATCAGGAACCACCCTGGCCTCAGGCACGATCTCGGAAACCAGGTCTGCATCTCCTCCAGTGAGGAACACAGCAAAATCATCTCCCCAATAGCTATGCGCCAACTCTAGCTGCGTCAGGACAAAGCCTCTCAGCATCAATGAGCATCCCCGCTCGACAGCTTCGACAGTTGTCCGACCAGGAACAAGACTTTCCAGAGCGCGCTCGGCGGCTAGATCGCCATAACGAATTCTACGGGTGTGGGTACGCAATTGGTTTCGCATCAGAGGCATTCCCGGGCATATAAATCCTCCGAGGTGCTCTCCATCCCTAGAGATGAAGTCCGCAGTAACAGCCGTACCAAAATCAAGCACAAGGCACGCACCCGAAGCCAGTTGGAATCCCCCAAGCATCGCCAGCCAACGGTCGAGCCCTAACCGCTCGAACTCCTCATAGCCATTACGAACTCCGGACATCTCGCGGGATGGCGCTGCACATACCACCGACACACCAAAAGCTTCTGTCAGCAGAGAAATCAGTGCACTGGTCTCTTCTGCGGTCCTGACACTGACCAACCGGCAAAACTTGAGAGCGAGACCCTTGAGCGCTTTTAAGCTCTCCAACAAAGCGAGATCCGAATCAACGACGCCCTCGCCAATCACCCGCCGAACATCCGCGTCGAGCACACGCCACTTGATAAAACTGTTTCCGCAGTCGAGCTCAAGAATCATCACGCAACCTCAGACTGAGCTCACCACCACTAAAGACTTTTTCCACACCACCCACCTTCAAGCGCAGAGCACCCTGACTATCAATACCCAGCACTTCGCCATCTATATGGTTAACACCTGCGATCAACGACACGGCCCGTCCCTGCCAGAGATGATTTTGCTCCCACTCTGCCTGGATAGCTGAAAATCCGTCGGCTTGATGACGAGACAGATATGCCTGGAGCATCGAACCCAATTCCCCGACCAAGTGATTTCGATCAAACACCTTGCCCGACTCTAGCCGCATGGACGTCCACTGCTGATCTACCTCATCGGTAATCTGCATATTCACATTAATTCCCACACCCAGCACAACGTGACACACATCAGCAGGGTCTCCCACCAGCTCGAGCAATATCCCGGCGATCTTCTTCTGACCAACCAGAACATCGTTGGGCCACTTCAATCCAGCCCCCGAAATACCAAGCTCACGCAGGGCCTGCATGACGGCGAGCCCAACAACAAGACTCAAGCCTTCCAGCTGACGCATTCCACCTTCAATACGCAGCACGAGGCTGTAATAGATGTTTTCCGCAAATGGACTCGCCCATTTACGTCCACGCCGCCCGCGCCCCGCAGTTTGCCGTTCGGCAAGCACCAGAAAGGGTGCCGCCTGCCCCCGCTCTATGGCGCGCAAAGCCTCGGCATTAGTAGAATCAATTGAATCGAAAACCAGGATGGGCCAATCACAAGAAGGCGCCTGCTCTCTTATCTCGACAGGATCAAGCAGCGTCAATGGCGCAGCCAGTTGATAGCCGCGACCCCGCACCTTATGAATGGATAATCCCAGCTCAGCTTCTAAATGCTGAAGCTGCTTCCAAACGGCACTACGACTGACACCCAAGGCGACGCCCAAGGCCTGACCCGAATGAAATCGGCCATCTTTAAGAAGCTTTAACAATGTCAGCATGCAAGTCTCGCCTCACAATGAGGCCCGCATGATAGCCATGCCCCGCGCCATTGCATAGAAACCCTACAGGGCAGTTTTCCTGCGGACAAAACAAAACCCCTACCTGCATACGCAGATAGGGGTTTCGGAATTTAATCTTGACGATGACCTACTCTCACATGGGGAAACCCCAC
>NZ_LMCV01000027.1:0-56361 GCF_001424925.1 Pseudomonas sp. Root329
TGGGCAACCCGGCATGGATGCCGGGTTAGCCGCCCCCGGCCATGGATGGCCGATGGCGGCGGGCCCACGGAGCAGGACCGGAGCGAGGGCATGCCGAGCCTAAGCGAGGCACCGAACGAAAGGGGCAAGAACCCTTTGGTTACTTTGGGGTTCTTTTCCAAAGTGACTCGCTGTAAAAGCGAAACCAATAGCCGCCATGACCGCAGAATCGGATATGCACACCGTTCAATCGTCTTCATGCAACTTGATACCGCGAGCGTGAAGCAGATGCGGAACCACCAGCACCAGCAGCGTCAGCGCGAGGAACGCGGCCGATATCGGTTGCGTGACAAACACCAGCCAGTCTCCCTCGCTGATGGACAACGCATTGCGCAGCTGCTTTTCAGCCATCGGCCCCAGCAGCATGCCGACGATCACCGGCGCGACGGGAAAATCGAAACGACGCATCAGCACCCCGCCCCAACCGATCGCCAACATCAGCAACAGGTCGAAGGAAGAATGGCGCATGCCGTACACGCCGATGGTGGCAAACACCAGAATGCCGGCGTTCAGGTACGGCCGGGGAATCTGCAGGAGCTTGACCCACAGCCCCACCAACGGGAGATTCAATACCAGCAGAATCACGTTGCCGACATACAGCGAGGCCACCAGGGTCCAGACCAATTCCCCAGAAGTCTGAAAGAGCATCGGCCCCGGTTGCAGGTTGTAGTTCTGGAACGCGGCCAACAGAATCGCCGCCGTGGCGGACGTCGGGATGCCGAGCGTCAGCAGTGGCACCAAAGAACCCGTCGCGCTCGCGTTGTTGGCCGCCTCGGGACCGGCAACCCCTTCGATCGCCCCCTCGCCCTTGCTGCCTGCAAACTCTTTCGGGTACTTGCTCAGTTTGCGTTCCGCCGAATAGGACAGGAACGTCGGAATTTCAGCGCCACCGGCCGGAATCGAGCCGAATGGAAAGCCGATCAACGTGCCCCGTAGCCAGGCGGGTACCGAGCGTTTCCAGTCAGCGCGCGTCATCCACAACGAGGTCAAGCGGTGCCGACCGGACGCTTCTTCTTTTTGATAAAGCAGGCTGTACAAGGCTTCACCCACGGCAAACAAACCGACCGCCACGAGCACGACTTCGATGCCATCCACCAACTCCGGCACCGCCAAGGTGTAGCGGGCAATGCCCGAGGTCGAGTCCAGGCCGATCAAGCCGATGGTCAGCCCAATCCCGAGCGAGGCAAAACCGCGCAGCATTGAAGCGCCGAGTACCGCAGACACCGTCGTGAAGGACAGCACCAGAATCGCGAAATACTCCGCAGGACCAAACTTGAGCGCCAGCGTGGCAACAACAGGGGCAAACAACGTCAGCAACACCGTCGCGATGGTGCCGGCAACAAATGAGCCTATCGCGGCCGTTGCCAGGGCCGGTCCTGCCCGGCCGTTGCGCGCCATGAGATTGCCTTCCAGCGCCGTGACCATGGAGGACGACTCACCGGGCGTATTGAGCAGGATGGAGGTGGTCGAGCCGCCAAACTGCGCGCCGTAATAGATACCGGCGAACATGATCAAGGCGCCCGTAGGATCAACCTTGGCGGTGATCGGCAGCAGCAGTGCAACGGTCAGCGCCGGTCCAATACCCGGCAAGACCCCAATGGCGGTGCCGAGCAAACAGCCGATAAAGCCCCACATCAAATTGATCGGTGTCAGCGCAGCGGAAAAACCAATGGCCAGGTTCGCGAGAGTTTCCACCTTGTTTACCTCCTTCGGCCCGGGTCAGATCCAGGCGTTGACAAGGGGCGGCAGGGAAACCCCTAGCCCGGCGTTGAACAGCCAGTAAATCGGCAGGGTCAAGGCAATGCCGATGGCGAGATCGCGCACCGGACGCCGACTGCCAAACCCCCGCGCCGAACAGGCAAACAGCAGCCCGGCGGCCAATACGAACCCGATGAGGTTAATCAGCACGGCCACCCCCACAAGCCCCGCCGTCACCCAGGCTGCGCCGGATTTGCCGCCGGGCAGCGCTTGGGCAGCTTCGTCGCTGTGGTCTGCCAGCTCGCGGAAACCGCCGGTGACGGCCTGATAGCACAGCAACAGACCGACGACGCCCAGGAACACCGAGACGGCGTACGGATAGACGTGGGCTCCCAGGATGACGAAGCCCATCTCGGGAGGAAACCGGAATGCGCCCACCGCCAACACGGCGCTGATGGCAATCACTCCGACGCCAATCGCCAGTTGCACCGGCACGATTGCGCGAGGCTGGGTCATTTCGAAACCAGCCCGACCTCGACCAGCATTGCACGCAGCCGCACATGCTCTTCGTCGACGAATTTGCCGAACTCATCGCCGGTCAGGACGTTGGGTGACCATTTGTTGGTGTCGATATTTTCTTTCCAGACTTTGCTGTTGGTGGCGGCCACGACGGCGTCGATCACTTCTTTGCGCTGCTCGGGCGTGAGGTTCGCGGCACCGTAAACACCACGCCAATTGCCGATGGTCACGTCGTAGCCTTTCTCTTTCAGGGTCGGTGCATCGATGCCTTCAATGCGTTCTGGCGCGCCGATGGCGAGTACACGGAACTGGCCGTTCCTGATGTATTGGCCAAGCTCGGCATAACCACCGGTGATCACCTTGATCTGCCCGCCCAATGCCTGGGCAACGACTTCACCCCCACCCGCGAAGGCGACGTAATTCACCTTGTTGACCGGCACACCCATTTTCGCGGCCAATTCGGCAATGCCGATGTGATCGATCGACCCCTTGGAGCCACCGCCCCAGGAGATACTGGTCGGCTTGTCTTTGAAGACTTTCAGCAAGTCCTCCAGGGTTTTGAACTCGGATTCTTTGCGGACGGCAATCACGTTGTATTCGGTAAACAGCCGGGCAATCGGTGTTACGTCCTTCAAGGTGATTTGTGGCTTGTTCTGTTCAATGGCAGTGACCATGATCGCACCGACAACCAGCAGCGCATTCGGATCGCCCTTGGTGCTGTTGGCGAACTGCGCCAGCCCCAATGTCCCCCCTGCTCCGCCCTTGTTCTCGAAGGTGGTGGATTTGGCCGTGTTGGCCTCGATCAAAGCTTTGCCCAGGACCCTGGCGGTCTGGTCATAACCGCCACCCACAGAACCCGGGGCCATGAACTTGACGGTGTCCAGCGCAAAAGCCGGTGTCACGAGTGCAGCAGCGGTAACGGCCGTTGCGATGCAGCGGCTGAATCGACGGAACAAAGCGGACATAAGTTGTCTCCCGAGACTTTTGTTTTTATGGGCACCCGTTGAACGTTGATCAGGGAGCAAACCCTGATCAATGAATATCCATCTCGGGATAAGCGTAGGCCATGGTTAGGGCCATGACATACAACAAAGAATCTCTTGGAATAAGACCTGGACACTTTCCGCGAATTATCGCCGATTGCCTGAGTGCCCGAAGTTATGTGTTGGTTTTCAACTTGGTCCACAGGCGGGTCGTCAGCCGTGCAATGGCCGCGGGAAGTTCCTCGACGGTAAACAACTTGTCCAACACACGTGTCGGCGGGTAAATCGCCAGGTCCTGCTTCACCGCCGGAACAACATACTGATCCGCCGCAAGGTTGGGGTTGGCGTAATGGATGCTGTTGCTGATGTTGGCAATGACCTGAGGTGTCAGCAGGTAGTTCATGTAGGCGTAGCCATTCTTCTCGTGCGGCGCACTCTTGGGCATGACCACCATATCGAACCACAGGGTGGAACCTTCGTCAGGGATCGAATAGGCGATGTCGATGCCGTTGTTGGCTTCCTTGGCGCTGGCGGCCGCTTGCACGATGTCGCCATTGAAACCGATCACTGCGCAGACATTGCCGTTCGCCAGGTCGCTGATGTATTTGGAGGCGTGGAAATACTGGACGTAAGGTCTGATTTTGAGCAGCGCCTGCTCGGCTTTCTTGTAGTCCGCCGGCTCGTGGCTATGGGGCGGCAGCCCCAGGTAATTCAGGGTGATCGGCAGGATCTGCGTAGGGTTATCGATAATCGCCACGCCACACTGACTCAGCTTCTTGATGTTGTCTTCATCAAAAAACAGCTTCCAGGAATGGGTGACATCGGTGTTGCCAAAAATCGCCTTGATCTTCTCGACGTTGTAGCCAATACCCGCCGTACCCCACATGTACGGATAACCGTATTGGTTGCCCGGATCATTGACCTCGAGTTTTTTCATCAACGCCGGATCCAAGTTTTTCCAGTTGGGCAACTGGCTTTTATCGAGTTTCTGTACCGCCCCGGCTTTGATCAATCGGGACAGAAAATGGTTTGAAGGGCTCACCACGTCATAGCCGGTGTTGCCGGTCATCAGTTTGGATTCGAGCACTTCGTTGCTGTCGTGAATATCGTACGTTGCCTTGATCCCCGTTTCTTTGGTGAACGTGGTCAAGGTGTCGTCGGCGATGTAGCCGTTCCAGTTTGAAATATTGACGACTTCGTCGGCGTAAGTGGCTGCCGACAACGTCGCCAGCACGACCATCAGGGAAATGTTATTGACGCGCATGTTCAATCACCGAGTGTTTGATGAGTTTTTGTTCTTTTTTGATCGCCGGGTTTTCTAGATTTCTGTTTTTGCCCTGACCGCCTCCACGCGCATTCGAAGCATGGCACCGATATCGAGCAAGGGGCGCGGCGGCAGCCAGCCCGGCGCGGCTCTGCGCATCACTGATTCGAGGATGGGCGAGCTGTCACCCGAAGCCAGTTCGGCGAGCAAGCGTCCCCAAAGGGTGCCGCGTGCGACGCCCGAACCATTGCAGCCGGCCACCGCAAACACACCTTCGTCGACCTTGGCGAAATACGGTTGCCCGGTGCGTGAAGCGCTCAAGTGTCCGGTCCAGGTGTATTGAATGTCCTGCTCGATCAAGAACGGGAAGCGTCGTTGCAAGCCGAGCACATGGTGTTTGCGCCGATGCAGCAGCTCACTGTCGGATAAATCCCGAGAACGGTATTCCGCGGTGTTGCGGATCATCACGCGGCGGTCCGGAGTCAGTCGCACCGTGGCGCCCAAGGGCCGGGTGGACAGCACGCCCCAAGGCTCAACCGCGCCGATGGACTTGAACTCGGCGTCGCTGAGCGGCCGTGTCAGGCTGGCGCTGAGTTCCATCGGGAACGTCCCGCTGTCTTCTATTCCGGAGCGTGGGATGAACGCGTTCAGGCACACCAGGACTTGCCTGGCCTCGATGCTTCCCTCGGCGCCATTGGCGCGAATACGCCCTTTGCCCAAACGCTCCAGACCGGTGATATCGGTGTTCTCAAACAGGGTCACGTTGGCCGGCAGCGTATCCAGCAGGCCCTTCACGTATTTCGCCGGTTGCAGCAGTGCGTTGCCATTGCCGCACCAGATCGCGGCCTGGTAATGCGCGGTGCCCAGTTGTTTGCTCAGCGGTTCACCTTCCAGAAAATGCGCAGAGGCGCCGACAGCGCGTAGCGTTGCCAGTTTGGCCGCGACATCGGTCAACTTGCCGGGATCGTTGACGGCGAAGTAGTAGCCCGACTCCCTGAATTCACATTCGATATCGAGACGCGCAATGCGCCGGCGCACCTCGTCACTGGCGGCACGGGAAATCGAGGTATCGACTTCAAAACCCGCGAACCCCGGGTTACCGATCAGCTCATCTTTGGCCGGATGTTCGTGCCCCACCACGAAGCCCGAATTGCGCGCCGAGGCGCCCTGCGCGGCCCGTTGTCTGTCGACAATCACGATCCGCGCCTGAGGGTGCATTTCAGCGAGTGTGTGAGCGGCGCACAGCCCGGTGATACCGGCACCGACAATCAGCCAATCGGCTTTTTGTGTGCCTTTGAGAGCATCGCGAGCGGGTGAACTCCCCGCCTGCGCAATCCAGCCACATACATTGGTCATGCATCACCTCGTCTGCCTGTCGTTCTGCAAGCACCGCACATGACGTCATCGCATGAGTATTTCCGGCTGGCGCTGGCTAGAGCTAGAATCTATAAGGCCTGTAGTGATACAACCAACGTTATAAAATCATCGAGCCATTCAAAAAACGCATGGATAAAATTCACCACGTTCCTTCTCTCCAGGCCTTGCAGGCGCTGGTCGAGGTCGCAGGCTCGGGCAGCTTCACGCACGCGGCGCAAAAGCTGTGTCTGACCCAAAGCGCAGTGAGCCGAAAAATCCAGCAGTTGGAGAGCCACTTCGACTTGCCGATGTTCGTGAGGAATAGCCGCAGCGTTCGACTGACACCGGAAGGCGAACAGGTGCTTGCGACCGCTCGAAGTATCCTGGCGCAACTGAAAACCCTTGAAGATCGACTGACACCGCAGAAACGACCCTTCCGCATACGCATGCATGTGTCGCTGGCGGTGCGATGGTTGCTGCCAAAGTTGAGCGAGTTCTATCGAAGTCATCCGCAGGTTTCGCTGTCGATCGAAACCGTGGCCACAGAAGTGGTGGAACCGGCCATCGACAGCGACGCCTACATCCTCTATCTGCCAGAGCCGTCCCGCGATCCTGACTGCCTGACGTTGTTCGAGGAGGCGCTGGTGCCGGTGTGCGCTCCGGGTCTGGGCAGCATCTCCCAGCCGTTGGAGTCGGTGGCCGATCTCGTGCGTTTCCCGCTGTTGCATCGCTCGGCAGACAAACATGACTGGTTCCGGTGGCTGCACGCCAATGGCGGCCAGTCACTCGAGGACTACCGCCACATCCCCTTCAACCTCGACGAGTTGGCGCTCGATGCGGCGGCGCGAGGGCTGGGGGTCGCGATGACTGACCTGACCCTGGCAGGCGAATCACTCGAACGAGGCGTGCTCGTCGTTCCGTTCGGCAACCCCTTGAAGACCCGTGGCATTTACGCCTTGAACCTGCAACCTTCCGCCGCCGCTCATCCAGCCTGTTCGCTGATCATGCAGTGGTTCACCCAACAGGCCGAACAGCCAGCAGGCGAAGTTTGACCACCAGGGTTTGAACACTACGTTCCGCGCCCTAACCCTTCTGTCGCATTGGCAAAAGCGGCGCTCGCCTCTTGGACCAGCCTGCGCCATTCAGCGCTGTTGATGAGGCCGGTGCGCTCCATCTCATCGGCAGCCTTGAGCAACGCGTCATATTGCTCTTCGGCATCCATCCGGATTTCGGGCACTTTCAGGAGCTGATACCAGGCCGCCAAGGCTTCGCTCTTTTGATCATCACTCATGCTCAAACTCCCAAAGACACTCTTCGGTTTGAAGTTTTTTCATGGGTGGCGTTCCTCGCTCCCGACATACGGCAGGCACGCATAAAGACGGGCGCGCCGTGCATTACAAACTTGTCATTGAGTTGTCAGCGTCGCCAGCACCCTCGCTTCATACAGTGGCGTCGTCAGTCACCTACCGCGGGTGACACACCTCCCACTGATGACAAGGGTCGACACCATGAAAGCAATGAGTAAATTCTGCCTGATCGCCACCAGCCTTTTGATGCTGGGCACCGGTTCCGCCATGGCCAGCAACATCGCGCCGATCAAGGCCAACAACGTGGTGCTGGTGCACGGTTCCTGGGCCGATGGCTCGAGCTGGTCGGACGTGATCACCCGGTTGCAGGCCGCCGGCTTGCACGTCACGGCGGTGCAAAACCCGTTGACCTCGGTCGCCGACGACGTTGCCGCCACGCAACGCGTGCTCGATCAGCAAGACGGTCCGACCGTACTGGTCGGCCACTCCTACGCCGGCACCGTGGTCAGTGAAGCCGGGATCAATCCAAACGTCAGCTCGCTGGTTTACGTCGCAGCCCGGGCACCGGACGCCGGCGAGGACTTCGTCGCGCTGTCGGCCAAGTACCCGACCATGCCCGTGCGCGCCGGCACCGAGGAGCACGATGGTTTCATCAGCCTGAAGCAAGACGCCTTCCTCAAATACTTCGCCAGCGACGTGCCCCACGACAAGGCGATGCAACTGTTTGCCGTCCAGCAACCGATCGCCAAAACCCTGTTCACCGACCGCACCACCGCCGCGGCCTGGCACACCAAGCCGTCGTGGTACGCGGTCTCCAGCCTCGATCAAACCATCAACCCGGACCTGGAACGCTTCCTCGCCAAACGCATGAACGCGACCACCATCGAGCTGCCGTCGAGTCACCTGTCTTTGGTCTCCCACTCCAAAGAAATCGCTGACCTGATCCTCGAAGCCGCTGGTCGCCAACCGTAACGTCGACGCCGTTTCATTACAAAATTGTCATTCAACTGTGGGTCGGCTGTGCGGATCGCCTGGTTAACCTGAGTTCACTGCCAGGCAACCCATCGGCAGCCAACCCGCCCCTGAATAGAGGGAATCATCATGAAAATGTTAATCCTCGGTGTTGCTGCTCTCCTCGCCACCGGTTCGGCGTTTGCCGCTACCCAGACCACCGAACCTGTCATCCACGACAAGACCGGTTTCTTCGTCCATCTGGACATCGCCAAAGACCTGTCCAGCAATATCATCTCGCAAGAATGCGGCATCGTCCCCGAGCAGCTGATTTACCTCGACCATCAGGGTCGCAAGCACGTGCTGGATTACCAGGTCCAGGGCATGGGTTGCATTGGTGACAATTGATCAGACGCCTGTACTCACGGAGGATCGGGCTACACTGGCGCCACTGGCTGACCTCTGTAGCCCGCCGCCGCGACCTGTATGTTGCCGACACCGAACCAGGCAGACCCCATGAACATCCTCGTAGTCGAAGACGAACCCAAAGCAGGCAATTACCTGCTCAACGGCCTGCAGGAACTCGGCTACTCCGTCAGCCTGGCCCGCGATGGCGCCGATGGCTTGCACCTGGCGCTGGAGAACGATTTCGACGTCATTGTGCTGGACGTCATGATGCCGAAAATGGATGGCTGGGAAGTCCTGCGCCGCTTGCGCAAGGAAGCCGATACCCCGGTGCTGTTTCTCACGGCCCGCGATGACATCGCCGACCGCATCAAGGGCCTGGAACTGGGCGCCGACGATTACCTGATCAAACCGTTTTCCTTCGCCGAACTGGTGGCGCGCCTGCGCACCCTGACCCGGCGCGGTCCCACCCGGGAAGAAGAACAGTTGCAAGTCGCCGACCTGCAAATCGACGTGCTCAAACGCCGCATCACCCGTGCCGGCGTGCGGATCACCCTGACCAACAAGGAGTTCGCCCTGCTGCATCTGTTCGCCGCGCACCAAGGCCAGGTTCTGTCGCGCTCGATGATCGCTTCGCGAGTCTGGGACATGAATTTCGACAGTGACACCAACGTCGTGGATGTCGCGGTGCGGCGCCTGCGGCTGAAAATCGACGACCCGTTCCAACTCAAGTTGATTCACAGCGTGCGCGGTATCGGCTACCGCTTCGATACTCAACCATGACCTCACGCCTTCGCCACTCGTTGACGCTGCGCCTGGCCCTGGTGTTTGCCTTGCTCGCCTTTGTCTCGCTGACCCTCCTGGGTGTGGCGTTGTCCCGGGATCTGGAACGCGAGCTGATTCGTCGCGACGACGCCGCCCTGGTGAACCGCATCGATCAATTGCGCACCTTCCTCAACGACAGCAACACGCTGGACCTGATCAAGACCAAACCGGCGCTGTTCCAGAACATGCTCGGCAATCGCGAGGCACTGCTGACCATCGGCGCCCCCGGACAAAAACCGTTGCTGGTGGTCAACCCGGGAAACCTCGCCGTGCCGTCACTGGCGCCGGTGGCCATGGACCATCCGTTGGCGCTGGCCGACGTGCAGCATTACCCGAGTGTGGACGGCGTGCCCTTCGCAGCGCTGGCGGCGACCATCGACTCCGGCGATCTGGGCAGCCTGCAAGTGTTCACCGGGCGCCTGATGACCGAGCGCACCGCGGTCCTCGCCCGCTACCGACTCAACGTGTACCTCTTCGCCAGCGTGGCGGCGATTCTGCTGGCGCTGTCCGGCTATCTGCTGGTGCATCGCGGGCTCTTGCCCGTGCGACGCCTGGCCCGACACGCCCAAGGCATCGGCGTCGGCAACCTCGCCGAGCGCCTCGACAGCCAGGGCGCACCGCGGGAACTGCTGCCGATGATCGAAGCGTTCAATGCGATGCTCGACCGTCTCGGCAAGGGCTTCGTGCAACTGGGTCAGGTGTCGACCGACATGGCCCATGAACTGCGCACGCCGATCAACAACCTGCTCGGCGAAACCCAGGTCGCCCTGCAGCAAAACCGCAGCATTGAGGCCTATCAGCAACTGCTCGCCTCCAACGTCGAAGAGCTGGAGCGACTGGCGCGGATGCTCGACAACATGCTGTTTCTGGCCCGCACCGACCCGGCCAGTGCTTTGCGCCAACGGCAGGAACTGGATGCAGCCGATGAAATGGAACGCATGGCCGACTATTTCGAAGGGCTGGCGGCGGATGTCGGGATCAGCATCGATGCCCAGGGCAGCGGAATGATCTGGGCCGAACCGATGTTGCTACGCCGCGCCCTGGCCAACCTTTGCGCCAACGCGATCAAATACGGCGCGCCTGACTCCGAGCTGTTCATCCGCGCCACACCCGCGGCCGACGGCATCCGCCTGCACGTGCGCAACCACGGCCAGACCATCCCCGCCGAACACTTGCCCAGACTGTTCGAGCGCTTCTACCGCGTCGACGAATCCCGCGAACGCTCGGCCCACTCCAACGGACTGGGCCTGTCGATCGTGGCGACGATCATGCAGCTGCACAATGGGGCTTACAGCGTTAGCAGCAGCGAGGGCATCACCTGCTTTGAGCTGTTCTTTCCGGCGCGGCAATTGGATGAATGAAGTCGGACCGGCCTGTCGCATGAACTGAATCTGCCCGTCGCGGCTCCGCTACATGTCTCATTTTATTTCCCTGCTTTGACAATCGGCGCTTGAGCTTTAGCCTGCAAAACCTATAAAAATTATAGGTAACTGGGCGCAATCGATGTCGACGAAGACGGGAGATATCTCGTCATAGTGACCACGATGCAAAGGGAGAGATAATTTGATGTACCACTACGTTGAGAGCGGGCTACCGAACGTCTGGCTTAGCAACGGCTACAGGGTGAAAGAGACTGCCTATGGCGAGTCAGTTGCTATCACGGATGTCGAGGGCCTTCACGACTTTATCGGCAAGACGATTGCGCAAAAACCGGCAACTCTGACCGGTGCAGAGTTTCGGTTCCTGCGTAAAGAGCTGGGTTTGTCTCAAGAAAGGCTGGCCAGCATTGTCGGACTGACCTCCCAAGCGGTGGCGATCTGGGAAAAGACTGACAAGATTCCGACTGTAAATGATCGCTACCTGCGCGGACTTTACCTGGAAGCCAAGACTGGCGAGGCGGATCTGATGGCCGCCATTCACTCGATCAATGAACTGGATCATGAGCTGCATAAGCTCAACCTTCAGTTTGAAGATGGATGGCACAAGCAAGACCAAACGTGCGCCTGACAAAGACCTGAATTACAAAGCCCGGACGTGTACCGGGCTTTTTTATTTCCTTTTCTGCGCTTTTTACCGGATCAGAAGGATCAAAAAGCGACTTCAACTGAAATGGCCAAAAACGCCACCCCCCTTGAGCAGTTTTGGCATAGGCCAAAATCATTGCTGTGTCTAGACTCACCCCCATATGACAGTGCGAAAGCACACTTGAATCCAGGGCTGTTCCAGGGGAACCCACATGAACCCATCCGACATTTTTGTTATCAGCGCCGTCCGCTCCGCCATCGGCAGCTTTGGCGGTTCGCTCAAAGATGTACCACCTATCCAACTGGCCACTGACGTTTGCCGTGCCGCCATCGAACGTTCGGGGCTGGCACCTGAACACATCGGTCACGTGGTGATGGGGCATGTGATCCCGACGGAAGCACGTGACGCCTACATCTCTCGTGCCGTGGCGATGAATGCCGGCTTGCCGAAAGAGACGCCCGCCTTCAACGTCAACCGCCTCTGCGGTTCTGGTTTGCAGGCCATTGTCAGTGCCGCTCAAAGTTTGATGTTGGGGGATGCCGGGGCTGCGCTGGCGGGTGGCGTCGAGTCCATGAGCCGCGGGGCCTATATCTTGCCGCAGGCGCGCTGGGGCGCACGCATGGGTGATATGCAAGCCATCGACTACGTGCTCGGCGCTCTGCAAGACCCGTTTGGCGGTTTCCACATGGGCATTACTGCGGAAAACATCGCCGAGCGCTATGGCATCACTCGTCAGGCTCAGGATGAGTTGGCGCTGCTCAGCCAGCAACGGGCGGCCCGGGCGATTGCCGAAGGGCGGTTTACCGACCAGATCGTGCCGATCGAAGTGGCGTCCCGCAAAGGTACCGTGACGTTTGCGACGGACGAGCATGTCCGCGCCGAGGTCAATGCCGAGCAATTGGGCAAGATGAAACCGGCCTTCAAGAAAGACGGCAGCGTCACCGCCGGCAACGCGTCGGGCCTCAATGATGGTGCCGGAGCTCTGATCTTGGCCACCGGTCAGATGGTTCTCGATCAAGGTCTCAAACCGATGGCCCGACTGGTCGGTTATGCCCATGCCGGTGTGGAGCCAGAGCTGATGGGGTTGGGACCGATTCCCGCCACCCGCCTGGTCCTCAAACGCGCCGGCCTGACCGTTGCCGACCTGGATGTCATCGAGTCCAACGAAGCATTCGCGGCCCAGGCGTGTGCCGTGGCGCAGGAACTGGGCTTCGACCCGGAGAAGGTCAACCCGAACGGTTCCGGGATTTCTCTGGGCCACCCGGTGGGCGCGACCGGTGCGATTATCGCCACCAAGGCGATTCACGAACTGCACCGCGTTCAGGGCCGTTATGCCCTGGCAACCATGTGCATCGGCGGCGGCCAAGGCATCGCCGTGTTGTTCGAACGCGTCTGATCGACCCAAACGAAGACGGCGCCCATTATGGGCGCCGTTTCGTTTTAGCACGATGGAATCAGTGCGCAATGCAATCAGACTCCCTGCGAACAATCCCGATTGCAGACCCGGCACGACCTTGCTGCAGACACCGCGGACGGCCCCGCTGCAGGCCGGTCGGTATTTCGATGGGCTTCATTTTTTCAGGCCCTGAGGTTCTACTAAACTACTCAGGACTACGCAGATTCAGTGAATGATTTCACAGTACTGCTAAAGTGATAGCACGCGTCGCCACATGCTCCCAAAGCCTGTAATTTTCGAAGGTGGGTGGCTAATCACGGTGACGCCAACGCTCTCAAACGAGGGCAGCATGAACTGAATCGCGTCATCATCGAGCGCGAGGGGCAGCAGACATGAGGTCTAAATATGATATTTGAGCCCAACAGTACCCGTTCCGTTCTCCAGCGAAGAAGCAGTACCAGTATCGTTATTCAGGCTGGTCTCGATTGTGTTGCGGTGACCGGTGTTGCGTGGTTTTTGATCAATTATCATATCGGCTTCATCACGCAGTCCTATGTCATCCTGCTCCTGTTGCTGCTGGGGGCGTTGGCCGTCGTGTACGACCACTATGCCATTTACCGCAGCAATGTTGTTTTTACCGTCAAAGCCTTCAAGCTTTTGAAAGCGTGGACTGCCACGTTTGGCTTTCTCGTTGCCATGGCCTTTCTTACCAAGCAAAGCGAACAGTACTCACGTTTATTGGTTGGGCAGTTATTTGTTGTTGGATATTTTGCCCAGTTGCTTTTGCACCTCGCGACACGCGAGATGCAGAAGAAGTTTTTGGCCCACCCGACTCAATTGGAAAACTCGCTCATCATTGGCTCGGGCGAACTGGCCAGCTATCTTCACAAGAAAATCAGCAATAATCCCTGGCTCGGTGAGCGCATAGTCGGCTGTGTGTTGATTGGCGCGGACGATGATCGGGGAAAGGAAAGTCTGGAAGGCGCGCAACGTCTGTCGATACTGGGCGATATCTCCGACCTTGATGAGTTAGTTGTTAAACATGCCATTCGTACCGTCTATTTCGTGACCCCTCTGGGTGGCTCAGAGGTCATCCAGGATGTTTATTTAAGGCTGTTCGATAAACACATCTCTGTTAACTGGGTGCCTGACATTTTCTCGTTGCGCCTGATCAACCATAGTGTTCGCGAAATTGCCGGCATTCCCGTGCTGACCTTGTCTGAAACTCCGCTGATGGGGATGCGTCTGTTTCTGAAGAACCTTGAGGACAAAGTCCTGGCCTTTCTCATTTTGGTTCTTGCAGCGCCAGTCCTGGTAGCCGTCGCCATTGCCATCAAGCTCGATAGCCCCGGCCCCATATTCTTTCGTCAGCAGCGCATGGGGTGGAGTGGAGAAGCTTTTCGGATCTGGAAGTTCAGAAGCATGGTCGTCCATCAGCCGGAAGACGGCATCGTCAAACAGGCGCAAAAGAATGACCCGCGCATGACCAGGGTGGGAGCCTTTATTCGGCGAACCAGCCTCGATGAACTACCGCAGTTGTTCAACGTTTTGATGGGGGAAATGTCTCTGGTGGGGCCTCGCCCGCACGCTATTCAACACGATGTGCAGTACTCGCCCGACGTCTCGGGCTACTTTGCGCGTCACAACATTAAACCGGGCATCACAGGCCTGGCTCAGGTGCGTGGCTATCGTGGTGAAACGAGGGACATAGATCAGATGATTCGGCGTGTTGACTCGGACATTGAATACATCAACAACTGGTCGCTATGGCTCGATTTCGTCATCCTTGTACGAACGGTGTTTGCCTTCTCCGGTAAGCATGCCTACTAAGCTGACATTACCCACAATACCGGGGTGGCTTCCTGCCCCGGCATGAATTCAGATATCCAGAAACCTGAAGAAGCTGTTATGCCGGAAATAGATCCAGCGTCCGCTCAACCTCATCGGGATCGATCCTGAAGCCATTGCCCTCTTGCGTACCGACCACAAAGCCAAAGTTTTGGTGATCACGATCCGTTAGATATTTGAAAAAACAGAGGAAGCGATTAGGGGGCTGCAATACCAGCAGCGAACCACCCGGCTGGAGTACATTAACGCCGTGTATTAGATGACTCCCTTCAATCCCTACCACTGTTCTTGCACCGGCACAGGCCGCTACGATAGTCGGAACGTCGGATGTTGCAGGATCGATAATCCGAAACCCCCTGCGGTCACGAAGACGCTCGGCAAGTTCCAATTCATTGCGTAACAATCGCAATTCTCCCGTGCCACCTCGCAGAACGAACACGCCTGGGTGATCGCAAACTTTTACGTGCGAGAGTAACTTTTCACCCATCGCCCGAAAACGCAGGTGCTTATGTCGATTTTGACTTAGGTCGTCAAAGATAACGAGCTCACGAAAAAATGCATCGCGTAAACGAACCGGCGTCATACCAAGCCAGTCCTCATAGCCAGGGGCGTGAAGTATGCAGGTCGTAACGGTGGACACACGGTTGGCAGACACTGCCGTGGTCACCGGAACGCCTTCCTCGCAGGCTATTGGATAGGTTATACAATCATCCATTAACCACGAGCCAAACCATTTATTCCCTCCCGCCGTGCAAAACATCGCACCGCGATCAATTTCGTTTTCTACGCGAATCTTTGGTAACCATCCAGATCTAGGCGACAACGAAGACTTGGCATTACCTTTGTAAAGAGTGCCATCAATTAACCAGACATCTTTAAGCAGGTAGCCTCGTGTTGACCCATGTTCAACACTGCCCACTCCTTCCATTGTGCGACGGGGATGCTCGTAAGGATAAAAAAGTTCCCCTGCCCATCCCGTCACACGTTCGAGTTGATTGGGAAGGAAAAAAGCGGGCGGAGCAATTGAGATTTCGCCTGGAGCAATTTCCCACGTTTTCACGGCCAGGCTTTGCAGCGCTAACGACGGCTTCCGTATAAGTCGCGTTTCAAGAATGTGTTTATACGCAGCAAGGCTCCACTTTGATTGGCCGCCACTCGTCAATGCGTTAAATTTCGACATATGCCCCCCATCGTAATGTGGTTATACCGAAACAGCGTTTATCGCCAAACACGTAAACCGTACTTCTTTAAAGCAACCTATTCAGGTGGATACAACAGTTTCCAGAACAGGGGGTAATGCCAGATGAGCGTAGCGGCCGCGCAAGGTGTCGAGAAGCGCCTCTTCCGGTTTTCTAGAACAATGAAGATATATTTTGAACAGTCCACCAAAACCCATTTCACGATATCGACCCGCGACCTCCTCATCACTTGGTCCGTCCGGCAACCCAAGATGAAGTGTCAGCTTTTTGCCTTCGACAGCAAATAGAGGCGTCTCCCAAAGAAATTGCGCCGCGCCCACCTTAGGCAGTCGAACAAATAAATAACCGTAGTTACCCAGCGTATCGACATCACCACCACGCCGTCTTTTCCATTCGAGAAGTCCATCGTCCGGGCGTGCCAGGCAAGTTCCGATATCATAATAGTCAAAACCATTTTCTATCGCCCACTCAAGCGCCATGAACGTGGTAATCGAGTTAATTTCACGTAATTTCTTAGCATCTGAAAATACAACATCGGGGTAGCCGAAACGGACGGTGCTCCAGTAGCGTTTTCCTGCCCGGGTAATCACGCACCCAAGATGGCATGCAACAATTTCATCCTCCAGCAGTACTAGATCGAGCCGCCCGACGCTTTTTGCCACCCGTTGAACTTCACGGGATTCAATTTGAGAGGCCGCTGCTCCATGCCTTGCGCTGGCATAGGGCTTCAGCATTTCCCGATCTGCGATTTCAATTTCGTCATCGTTCAAGGCCTGCTTCATACGATAGCGCAACCGGTTCTTGCGCAGATTTCGACGCAACTCGGTATTGTACCGGGCCGTAATATCCTCAATTGACCGGCTCAGCGGAACGACAGCACTTAAATATTGAGGCACAGATAATGCACCCAAGGTCGGCATTTCACTGACCCACACTGTCCGCTCTGAATTATCCAACTTCAATTGGCTATTAACCGTTTGAGATTCGGCGCCCAGTAGAACCTTTACAAATTCCCGCTGTGTTTTCCTGCCCACATAGAGAATGTCATAGGTGCTGTCTTCGCGCAGTTTGAATCTGGCAATTTCCCAGCGCCAAAAACATGCCCTCCCCCCTATATCTTGCAACCAGGCGCGCGCTTTCCTTAGCTCAAATCGCATTGAAGGAGAGATTAGCTTACGTATTAATTCGGTTATGTATTTTTTCATTTGGTTATTAGCACACTTCAAGGAATGGCCATTTGAGTTTACAAATCAATAACCTAACTACTCGAAATGAGCGCTCGACAGCCGAGCACTTTTTTCAAAATATGCGGCGTCTGACAACATTTTGTTGACGCCAATCTTAATGATGAAAACGACCCCGAACATACCCGTCAAGTCGATAATTCCAACCTGAGTAAAGGTGCTACGTCGGGGTTTTGCAAGATATTTCAGCCGTGTTTTTTATGGCGCCGGCCAGGCGTCAAATTCTTGTAATGTCAGGAATCCCTGTAGATCAACGTGCGTAACAAGAACATCGGATTACCCACCACATAGCGACTGAATAATCGCTTTGGCTCACCTATTAGCCTGAACAGCCACTCACAACCGAGACGACGCACCCATTGCGGAGCACGCGTCACCTTACCGCCGAGAAAATCCAGGATCGCCCCACCGCACACGACCAGACAGGGCACGCCGCTGACGGCTAACCTGGCAGCAACGGCTTCTTGCTTGGGCATGCCCATACCCAGCACAACCAGTTCCGGCTGAAACTGCCGTGCAAGGTTTATGTAGGCATCCACCGGCGCGAATCCATGGTGAGCAGACACTACATTGATCGCAAATAGTGCTTCGCTACGCTGCACCGCATTGGCTAGAAAGGGCTCTTCAGTCCCCCAGAAAGCCACGCGCCGGCCCTTGAACGCGGCCAGCAACTTGGGAATGAAATCGGTGCCATTCATGTTTAGCCCCGGCTCCAGGCCGAGGCGACGAAACAGGATGGCCATGCCGGAGCCGTCCCGTAATAACACGTCAGCAGCCAGCAGCGCGTTAAAGTAGTCGGTATTGGCCGCCACCAGATTCATGGCATGGGCATTCGCAAACCCGAGCACTGTCGTCACGTCAGGTCTGGATAACGCATCAATCAAGGCTTGCTCGTCATCAACATCGCTGACCACCCTGAGTTTCCGGGTAATCGTTTGCCAGCTGTGCTGCCAGGATAAAGCACGCATTAGCTGTCATCTCGCTTCGAACGCACCCATTCAACCTGGCGCTTAAGCAAAAATCCGAGATACAGAGGGATTTTCTTCAGCGCGTAGAACGGCGCATACAACAAGGCTGAAAAAGAAATAATCCCGCGACCAAATTGGCTCCATGCCAGCAAGATCGTCACACCCAATATTGCCACCCCGGAAGAAGCGATCAATGCTGGCGCCAACGCTCCCGACAGCATAAATACCAACCATGACAGACCAAATGCCGCCGCCAAGGCCAACGTCAACAAGGCCAATGGAGGGACCATCAAATCCAGCGTCATCGCCAGCAGACTCCCGTTACGCTGGCCAATCGACTCCACCAGCAACTTTGGCGTATCTCCGAGAATCACCCCTAAATGACCATGCTCCCAGCGCGTACGCTGGGTAGTTAAGCCTTCATCGCTGCGCGGAAAGTAACTGGTCACCAGCGCATCGGGGCAAAACACTGGCGGCTTGCCGCTTCGGCATAAATCCAGGCCCAACTTCAAATCTTCAACGATGTGGCCACTGGCTAAATTGATCAACGTCAGATCCCGCCAGACGAAAGCCATTCCCGTGCCCATTAGCTGACAGGGCAAACCAAGTCGGGTCCAACCCTGCGGTCGTACCCGATTCTTCACACACCAGGCAAACTCGGCAAGCCGCACTTTCAGCCCGGAACCTGCGGGAGCAAGCATTAAATTAAGGGCTTGCGCTGGCCGCCCTGAGTCGATGCAACAGATTGCCAAACGCTCAATAGAACCCTCGGCCACCTGGCAATCCGCATCGATAACAATCATGACGTCAGGCGCATCGCTCGCCAAATGACGCACCCCACAGTCCAGCGCATAACCCTTGCCACGCTGCTGAACATTGCTGCGCTCCACCACCTCGGCGCCCGCCGTGCGGGCCAGCGCCGCCGTGTCGTCAGAACAGTTGTCCGCCACCACCAATAGGCGATCACCCGAAAGCAACTGCGGCCGAATGCTGTTTAACGTCGCGACGATGATCGAGGATTCATTGTGTGCCGGTATCAACACCGCCACCCGCGGTCGCGATCCTTGCACCGACGAGCGCGACCGTGCAGGCAGGCAGGCCATCAGCACCTGTACAAACAGCACCAACACCGGCAGGAGGAGGAGTATCAGCAGTAAGCTGAACAGCCAACTAAGTAATGTGATCATGCTTGCGCCCTAAACAAATTAGCCAACTTGGTCGCTTCGATATCGATGTCGTGTCGCTCCAGCACTCTCTGATAAGCCGCCTCGCCCATCCGCTGCAACACCTCGACAGGTTGCGCGAGGCAGTCCGCCAGTGCCGCCGCCAACTCATCCACCGCTCCAGCGGGAAACAACCAACCGTTCTCTCCCTGTCGCACTAACTCGGGAATGCCCGCCACATAGCTCGTCAGTACGGGTCGGCGCAACGCCATGGCTTCCATGATGACCACCGGCAACCCCTCGGCGAAGCTCGGCAACACCAAGGCCCGCGCCGCGAGAATCTCCGCCCGCACCTGATCGCTGCTGATCCAGCCGGTAATTCGCACCCGCGCCTGCAAGCCATACCGTGCAATCAGGGTTTCGATTTCCGCGCGCATTTCTCCATCGCCGGCCAGTACTATTTCGAACTCCACGTTTTGCGCTGCCAGGATGCGGGCAGCCTCAAGCAACAACAGTTGTCCCTTCTGCTCACACAAACGACCTACACAAACCAACCGCGGCGCGGATGGCACGGCAACGGCCGGCACATCGTGAAACGCCCGCTCCAGCCCACAGTGCACCACCTTTACCCTCGCCCAGTGCGCATGAGCCACCCAGCGAAACAGCTGGCTACGTCCATAAGAACTGATCGCCGCGACAAAAGCTGCGCGCCGGACTTTCTCACCCAAATGAATAAACTGCGGTTTGTCGAACTCTTCCGGCCCGTGCACGGTAAAACTGTACGCCGGCCCACCGAGTACATTGGCCAGCATCACCACCTCGGTTGAGTTGGTGCCGAAATGCGCATGCACATGCTCGGCCCCAAACGCCTGCAACCAGGTCAGCACGCGGCACGCCTCGGACAAATAAACCAAATGGTATGGCCAGGGGCGATCGGCACGCCGGCCCATGCGTAGCGCCAGCCACAGCGCCGAAAAAAAGCGTCGCGGCTGGGCGCGCAGCACCTGAAGCACAGGCACTAACAGCTCTTTGACTCCGCCCTGCAGCACATACTGGGTTTTATCGCGTTCGGACACGTCCTCGGCATCCACCAATTCGGCATCCCAGCCACGCAGGGCAATGCGCTGCACCACAAACCCCTGACGCTCCAACGCCAAAATCTCGCGACGAATGAAGCTATGGCTGACTTTGGGGTATTGATTGATGAAATAAGCGATGCGCATAGGAACCAGACTTAGTTGTCGTTGCGGTGGATTATTACTGCAAGTAATCCCACAGTAGTACAGGTCTCAGGAACGTCAACTAGCCACACGACTACTGCTATAACTGCCTATCAACACGCTGTCTATCTTTTTAAAGGTGTCATCCAGCAACTCATAGCGCCTGCGGTACATGGCACGTTTTTTTGAAGCAATACTGTCGAGCGGCTTTCTGGACAGCATCATGGGAATCTCAAAAAAATCTTCGCGCTCTGACGGAGTCGCTCCATGCTCTAACCAGATCACATCATAATTTGCCGCCAGTTCCAGGGCTTTGTGAGCGCCAAAATACGGATGACGATGGTGGCGATACCCATCCCCTACCGCATAAATTTTCTCAACTCCGATATTGATGGCAATGTATTTAATAACTTCGATCAAAAAGCTTCTTGGCCGAAGGCCTTCAAAGTCTTTAGTCAGGTCCCTGTAGATACTCAACGACAACTCACTCTCGACGCCTTTATGTATCCCTTGAACGGCGCCGATAAAAATACATAACTCTGTGTCCGTGCGACATAAGGTGAAGGCTATTGATGCAATGCGCAGATCCCCCTGAAACAAGTTCAGCACCAACTCCCCTTCACGCATAAACCAGAAGGGACGATCCAGCACCAGGGAACAACCAGCCGCAAACTCCGACAAATCACTCAGCTTCAAACTGTCACTTCGCCCCAACAGCAATAGCTGCGGACAGCTTTTGGTAACCACTTCGTAGTGCGAGGCTAAAACACTAAGTTTATTCTTGGGGCTCCAGCTTTTACTGATGTATGGCCAATGAACAACGCCGACACAATCCCCGCCCAACTTCTCAACACCGGACTTACCCAGGGCGTTCGACATCCGCCCGCAAAACAACTTTAGCTCGGACCAGTTTTTTGCAACCAGAACCAACATTTTAAATTTATTATTCAATGCCCTTAAGGAATACCCAGCGTGTAAAAAAAACACGCTCTTTAATATCACCCAATTATTCATATAAGTCTCACTTGTATTCGATCAGCGCCGTCTTGCCAGCGCCGAATCTGTTCAGTAGAAACTTGACTTGCCCGAGCATCTCGGGAAATTTCCCCAGCACGAGAAAGAAAGCCCGCAGCCAGTTTTCGCGCGTGGATCTATCGCCCCCGCGGGCGAGGCGCACGACCTGCAATGGATAGACCAGCAGCACAAGCAGCCCAAACCATCCAAACACTAAACTCGCGATAACAGTCGCCAGCGGGACACCCAATCCCCAGAACCAGGCACGCCGCGACTCACGCAACCAATGTTGCTCCGGTGCGGCCCCATGTAAAAATGCGCCCTCGGCAAAGGCATAACCACCGCGCAGGGTACGCTGCCACCATTGGCCGAACCGGGTCATGGTTGCATCGTGCAAGGTCATTTCCTCGCCCAGACGCCAGATCTTCCAACCATTCCCACGCAGACGTACGCACAATTCAGGCTCTTCCCCGGCAATAAGACCCGGTAGAAACCCGGACGCTTCAACGAAGGCGTCAGCCCGCATCAGCGCATCGCCACCACATGCCTTGGCCTCACCTACCGGCGTATCCCATTCGAAATCACACAGTAAGTTGTAAACAGAGTGCTGCGGAAAACGTTCACGGCGCCGTCCACAGACCACCGCGACGTCAGGATGTGCATCAAGAAAGGCCTGCGCCCGGGGCAGCCAACCGCCGACAACCTCACAATCACCATCGACGAACTGCACATAACGCATCGCCGGCAATAAGCGTTGTATGCAGGCAAATCCTTCATTGCGCGCACGCGCAGCCGTAAAGGGAATGGTCATGTCCAACTCGACCACCTCGACCCCAAGCCTCAGTGCCATCTGCACCGACCCGTCCGTTGATCCAGAGTCGACATAAACAACCTTCTGCGCCGGACCGACGAGGGAAGTCAGACAACGCTCAAGCCGTAGGCCTTCGTTGCGACCGATAACAACGACACCCATACCCATAGCCATGGCGTTCACTCAGCGACGCGATTGAAGTAATCCATCGGGTGGTTCATGAGAATTCCCTCGATTCTTCGTACTTCCTTTTCTTGATAGTCGCAGGCACGCCCACTGCCACCGAGTCGTCCGGTACATCGGTCAGCACCACAGCATTGGCACCAATCACGACATTGTTACCAATGCGGATATTGCCCAGCACCTTGGCCCCTGCACCGATATCAACATTGTTACCCATCACCGGAGCAATCGGCTCACTCACATTCTTGAGGCCCACGACGACGCCATTGCGAATACGGCAATCATCGCCGAACTGCGCATAGCCACTGATCACGATTCCGCCGAAATGATCGATGACGAAGTTGCGCCCGACCACCACCTCACACGGCAACTCGATACCCGTGACAATCTGCACCAGTTTGAAGAGCACTTTGTATATAAAGGAGAACAACTTACGTAGCAGTGCCGGTCGCACACCGTAACGCCAGCGCCCAAAGCGATAAACCACCATCACCCAAAACCCCTGAGCCCCCCAATCTCCGGCGTATGCACGCAAGTCCGCACGTATGTTTTCGAACATAACTGGCTCTACCGTGTTGGTTGGCTAGCGAATTTGGTATCACGCAGCAACGCCCAGGTCACACGAGTATGCTGCCAACACGCCCCTAAAGCGGCCCGACCACGGCCTTTCAATAGCACCTTGAGCGCCAAAATCAGATCACCCAGACTCACCAGTAGCATATGTGAGGCCAAACCAGGCAGACCGTGGTGCTTGCGGAAGTACAAAAGCTCACTTTCGATTTGTAACGTGGGTAGCTGGCGACTAGCCGCATTGAGTGTGTCAACAGACTTGGCACTTTCACCACCGATATGCACCACCGTGGTATGCGGGTAGTAAACCACCTTCCAGCCTGCCTGTTTAACGCGTTTGCAGTGATCTATCTCCTCGAAGTAAAGGAAGTAGCGCGGATCGAACAAACCAACCTGGTCGATGACTTCACGGCGGATCAGGTAATAGCACCCGGGCACCCAGTCGCACTCACGCACCGAAGCATGATCCCAGGCCATGTCGTCGACCCTCTTCACCACAGGGAAAAAGCGTTCAAGCCCTGTACGCGCAAGGAAGATATTCAACGGCGTCGGAAAATAGCGACAGGAGGGCTGTAAATCTCCCTCTCGTCCAACCAACCGAACGCCGAGGACACCGCAATCAGGATGAGTCTCCATGTAGTCGAGGGTCTTGCTCAGCGTATCCGCAGAAACGAAGGCATCGGTATTGAGCAGCAACGCATACTTGCCCTGCAGGTGCTCAACCAATTGATTATTGGCACGACCAAATCCCACATTATTTTCATTGGCCAGTTGCAACGCCTCTGGACAAACAGTTGCCAGACACTCCAGCGAATTATCGGCAGAGGCGTTGTCCACCACCAAATAGCGCGTGCGACCTACACTGTTTGACTGGCGTAACGCATTAAACATCGGTTGCAACAGCGCCGCTGTATTGTAATTAACTACCAACACGTCAAGGGGAGCACTAACCATTGGGTTGCTCGCCAAAAAAGTGTTGCGCTCTCATTTTTATAAGTTTCGGTTCAAATGCCGGGTCGTATACACCATCGCGCTGCCTGATAAGGTCAATCCACGGATAAGTGGCGCTACGCTCTTCGACTTTCGCCAACACTTCATCCAGGGTACAGATAACCTTGGCTGGATTACCCCCAACCACTACCCCAGGCGGAACATCTTTTATGACTACAGCACCGGCTGCGACAATCGAATTCGGGCCAATAGTCACACGCGGCATGATGATAGAGCCATAGCCGATAAAACAATTATCAAGTATGTCGATAGCGCCGACAGAATCAAGTTTTTTACCATAGCGCACCTCGAGCATGCCAACTACTCCATCGTGGCCGAATAGCGTGCAACACGATAAACCTACATTATTTCCGAGTCGTACTAGCGAAGGGTCAGTTATGTTGGCAGCAGGATTGATCCATACGCCTTTACCGATGGAGTGTAGCCCACCCCACCGAACCATATGTTTAGCCCAGTCATACCCGTCCGGTTTACAGAATTTTTTATAGAGTGAGGTCCCATGCCCCGTTGTTTTTGCAATGTAAGCAATCGTACGTTTTAGTAGACCAATCATCCTGTCAGCCTCAATTATTCAGCGATAGACATCTGTGCCAGAGTTAGATACACCCTGATTCTTCATTACCACTACTCTAAGAGTAGACGCTCCCCTAAAATTCAACACTCAAATAATCCTCCCATGCTCCCACTCAGGAATACCTGCCCACCACGAGCCCCATCTGATGGTTGAGATAATCTGCCAGCCTTAGAGCAAGTTGCAAAAGAGGCATCGTGGGGTTACAGGCACCGCCTGTAGCGAAAACACTGCTGCCCGCAACGTAAAGATTCTCAACACCAAACACTTTGCAGTTCTCGTCGACCACACCAAACTCAGGCGACGTCGCCATCCGCGTGGTCCCCATATGATGAGCATGGGGATTGAGCTTCAGTGGCAAATCGACGTCATACACACACTCTTCCAACTTGACGAAGCCCAGCCCTGTGTCGGCAAAACACTTTGCCACTTCGAGCCCTATGGACTTGACGGTTTCCCTGTCTGCAGGAGTTAGCTCCCAATGAATCTTGGTCTTCCTCATCCCTAACGCATCTCGCTCGTCGAGCAATGAGACGCGGCTATTGGGGTTGGGAAACTGCTCGATCAGCGTGCCGAGCACCCCATCTCCAGGGCAATCGAACTTGGCAATAAATTCAACCTTGCGCTCCGCACCGATGTCACAGACGAGATTCTCGAAAAAGTCCTTGATTGCCGCCGTTCGCCCATAGGCTTTCACTTCAGATACTAGAGAGGCCGTCACATTCCCTTTACCCGACTTGTGCTCCATCACGAAGGCATCGGTCGTGAAGTACTCCTTCCGAGAATCTGTACCCTGCCCGTCTTTCAGGATGAAGGTACCCAGATCGACGTTCAGGTGCTCCATGAAGCATCTACCGACGTAACCATCCTTGCCAGCAATACCGCCAGCTGCCAGGGACTCACTGTTAAGCAGTTGCCTGGCATTCTCGATCGCGCCTGTCGCCAGAATGAATTGTTTTGCCGTGACTCGCTCTCGATGCAACTCGTAGTCCGAGACGACTATCGTTGCTATGCGGCCAGTCTTGCTGTCGAACTCAAGATCGACACAATTGCAATGGATGAAGACATCCAGCCCCTCGGTCTCATTAAGTTCCTTGGCATATTTTTGTGCAAATCGCGTCGGCGGGCTCAGCAGGAAACGATCAGCCTCAAAGTCAGTGCCGTCCAAAGTCGCATTGATAGCCTTGAATCCGGAGTGCGGCGGAAGATCGACAATATCCATGGCCGCCGACAGATTGCGCTCGATCTCGGAAAACGCGATGGGCCAACCGGGCACGGGCACCGGAGGGCCTACGGTAAAGTCCGACTGTTCGAATGGACGGCATCGCCCGGCCCAGTGATTGGAGGTCCCGCCAAGATAACGCAGGCGTGTTTCATGAGCGTAGACCTCGAGGCCTGACGATGAGACCTGGTAGAGGTTCTGCGAGGCCGGCGAATACTCGTGCCCGCCGCCCTCGACAAGCACCACACGCCGACCATTACCGGCTAAACGCAAGGCCAGCGTAATGCCGGCTGGCCCCCCACCTATGATGCAGATGTCATAGTGGTCGCGGAGTTCTTTCTGCGATTGGTAATCTTTGATCATGCTTGTGTTTGCCGAAAATGCTGGGCGGGCAGCACCCATCCGTTGATGACAACAAACTCGGATTTAGCAGCAGAAGGCCGGGCAACGGCTTTGGAAAATCCGAACATGAGCCCTCCAATACTCAACACGGCAGAAGCCTGGAGGAAGCCTCTGCGCCCCATCACAGAGGTATTCAAATCAGTTTCTCTCATGATTCAAAGCTCCACGACACCGAGATTACGTTGGAAATGTCAACTACACATCAAGGCCACATTTTTTTGTGCGACGGCCATCAATACCTCAATGGCGACGCTGTGCCACAGCTTTGGAAACATCACGAGAAATAGATCAAAGCCATTTAACAAAATCCGTCAACAACTCCCCACACAATGCCCCCACCGCCAGCATAGGCAGCACCACCAATTCACGCTTGAGACTGAACATCCCCAGACGACAATTGACATAAAAAACCAGGATAAGCGTAGGAAACGTGTACAGGGCAGCGCCCCAAATCGCATATTTGACCCCACCAATCGCCAGCAGCAGTGGCAGCAGCACCCACAACGAGACCACGCGAATAATGTTATCAATGGCCTGG
The DNA here is from genome assembly GCF_001424925.1 of Pseudomonas sp. Root329. Classification (NCBI taxonomy): domain Bacteria; kingdom Pseudomonadati; phylum Pseudomonadota; class Gammaproteobacteria; order Pseudomonadales; family Pseudomonadaceae; genus Pseudomonas; species Pseudomonas sp. Root329. The sequence goes on from NZ_LMCV01000027.1 coordinate 26,733, forward strand.
TACTTGGTGAGTCCCAACGCAATCCAGACCTGATTCGCCAGCATGTAGCGCATGGTGAAAAAAGAGAGTGAAAGAATGGCCATCATGTTGCCGGCTTGAGCGTAACGCTCATCGTACAAGATGCTGATGAGCAGTGGACTGCCAGTCCAAAACAGTCCACAGAGAAACAGACAGGCAAGATCGAGCATCAATTTCAAGCGGTAGTACAAAGCGTGGAGCCGTACGGTGTCATTAGTTCTTGAGGCCTCACTGAAGGCCGGCAAGGCCACAGCCCCGACTATCTTTTGCAACGCAAGCTGAACAGCTCCCAAAATCAGCACGGCAATGGAGTAAACGCCCAGTTCGCCGGCCGTCATGCTGCCGCCGAACCAGACACGATCACCGTACATGGCCAATACGCCCACCGCCGACGACAACAGTATCCAACGGCCGAAGCCGACTAATTCATCGAGCGCAGAACGCTCCCACTGTAGACGGTTAGAAGGGCCCTCAAACCAGAAATGCCCCAGCAGCGTGTTGACCATCGATTGGACCAGACCTGCAATCACCAGCGACCAGATGGACCTGGTGAAGTAACCGATGGCCAGCATGACCAACAGCCCGACGATCTGAGACCCAAAATCGGTGAGTACCACTTTCTTTTGCTGGAAAGCGCGCACTGCCAGGTCGACTTTCGTCGACTGAAAACCCACGATGATTGCCGAGAAACCGGTCACGGCCAACACCAGCGGCAACTCGGGTGCGGCGTAGGTAGAATTGGGCGACCACAGATTGAGGGTCTGTGCATACCAGGCGAGAGCCGCAAGGAGAAGTGTCGAGGCAAAGAGGATAAAGCCGCGCACGATCTGCACGGTCCAGATGGTATTGAGAAACACCGGATCGTCGCCACGCGGGCTCTGGATGATGTTCTGGCGCAAGCCGACATCGGAAAGCATGTGCAGAACCAGAGAAACGGTGATGGCGATCATCATGATGCCGAACATCTCCGGCATCAGCAGACGGGCCATTATCAGGTTGCCGCCCAAGCGAAAGGCTTGCGACGTAACCAGCGCCCCCAGATTCCATGCTCCGGCAGAGATCGCTCGCTTACGAAGGCCCAACGTTGGCGACAAATCAACTAACGACATAGCATCATCCCCGGACTCAATGGCTCAAAAGGAACTATAGTCGCGTTTGGCCATTCCACTAGCCGTCGCTCATCAATCAATAAGTCCAATCATCCATGCCTGAGCACTTCCGAGCGTTAATCGTCATTCTGGTCCTTACTGGCATCGTATTTGCCATGGCACATCGACCAGCAGCAGACCTGATTCCCGACCGTAATTTCACTCGTCGGCGTAATCTGTGGTTCGTATTAACGCTTCTGGCCTTTGTGTCGCACAGCTTTTGGGTGTACGCGGGCATTGCCGCGATCGTTTTGACCTTCGCACGAAATCGCGAACGCAACCCCGTGGCGCTATTTTTCCTTCTGCTGTTTCTCATCCCGCCGGCCACGGCGGAGATTCCTGGCTTCGGCCTGGTCAACTATTTTTTTGCTCTTAACCATGTTCGTCTGCTGGCACTGTGTGTGTTGCTTCCGGCTTTTTTGGTTCTGCGCAAACGCGCCGACACGATCTCTTTCGGGCGCACCTGGCCTGACAAACTGTTAGCCGCCTACCTCCTGCTGACGAGTCTGCTTTTCCTGCGCGAAACCACCGTCACCGACACCTTGCGCCAAATGCTCTACCTGTTCCTCGAAGTTTTTTTGCCTTACTACGTTGCCAGCCGGGCGCTGAAGAACCTCAGCGACTTCAAGGACGCTCTGTTCGGTTTTGTACTTGCCGCCATGGTGCTGTCGCTTATAGGTCTCTTCGAATATGCCAAGCATTGGCAGCTGTACAGCGCGGTTGTCTACGCCATGGGCCTGCAATGGGATCCCGGCTACTTGAGCCGTGGTGGTTCATTACGCGCCAGCGCCACTACCGGCCAGGCCATTGCGCTGGGCTTAGTCATCAGCGTGGCCATCGGCTTTTACCTGTACTTGCAGGAGGAGGTACGTAGCAAAATGCAGCGCAGCCTCGGCGCACTGTTGCTCGCCGGTGGTCTGTTCGCACCGCTGTCGCGTGGCCCCTGGATCGGTGCAGCCGTCATGATCGTCGTGTTCATCGGCACCGGCCGTAAAGCGATCAAACGCCTGATGCTGCTGGCGGCCGCCGGGGCGCTCGCCCTGCCCTTGCTGGCCATCGTACCGGGCGGGCAAAAAGTGCTTGATCTGCTACCGTTTATCGGCACGGTGGAGGTCGAAAATATCACCTACCGGCAGCGCTTGATTGATAACGCCGTGATCGTTATCCAGCGCAACCCTTGGCTGGGTTCTTTCGACTTCCGCAACACACCGGAAATGCAGTCCATGATTCAGGGCCAGGGGATCATCGATATCGTGAACACCTATATCGGCATAGCGCTGTCGTTCGGTTTGATTGGTTTGACGCTTTTCGTGGTTTTTTTCGCCAGTGTCCTGCTGGGCATCCGCAAGGGGATGCGTTCGTTCCCCAACCAAGACGATGAGGCACGCCGACTCGGACGTGCACTTCTGGCAACACTGTCCGGGATCCTGATCACCATCGTTACCGTTAGCAGTATCACGGTCATCCCCGTGGTGTATTGGTCGGTGGCTGGACTGTGCGTGGCCTACGCTCAGATGGCACGCAGGTTCAAGCAGACCTCGACGGCCGTCACGGCGAGTGCCCATCTCCAACTCAGGTAGAACCCATGATCCAGTTGTTTCGCCGCCCCCAGATACTGCTCCTGCTGTTTTTTGCTATTTGGCCGTTTCGTAGCTGGGCGTCGGACTGGGTCGTCAGTGTGGATGAGCGCAACGGCCTGCCAATGCTGGAGCGTGGCGGCAGTCCGGTTTTTGCTACGACATTCTCGTTCTTTGGGCGCAACTGGGACTGGACGTATTTGCAGACCGAATTCAAGGTAAACACCCCTTATCGATACTCCCTTGCAGGCAAAAACAAAGCGCTGGATTTCGACTTGACTGCGCAGATTCAGAAGCAAGACGAGCAAAAGCTGACCTGGAATTTTGCCGTGGATGCACACAGCGGGAAGTCGGGCATTTCAGGTGGTGGCATGGTCTTCACATTCGACCCCGCTCTTTTCGCTGGAGAAATGGGCGAGCCCACTTTGCTGCCCGACAACCGCGGCTGGACCTGGGGCAATGCACAAGGGCGACGCATCGAAATGCGCTTCGAGCCCGCACTGGCGAGTGTGTACTTAGAACCGGGCAGTAAATCCGAGGTGCGTGCTTTTTTCTACAAGAACACGATCAAACCTGGCCGCCTGGATTTCACAGCCACTTTGAGCGTTTCTGGCGATGTGGCGGTCGGCCCAACCACGACCGAGCGCTTCGGGTTGTCGGACCCAAAGAGCTGGCCGACTGACAAGCTCGACTGGAAAACTTCGCCGGTCGACCTGTCCTTTCTCAACGCTCAGGAAAAACCTGCAGGCAAGCGCGGCTTCATCAAAGCCTCCGGCGAGCAATTGCAATTTGCCGACAACACTACGGCGCGTTTCTGGGGCACCAACCTTTCAGCCTACGCGCTGTTCCTCACGTCAGACGATGCAATCAAGCTGCAGGCCAAACGCCTGTCGGCACTGGGCTTCAATCTTGTACGACTGCACCACCATGACTCGCCATGGGTCTTCCCGAACATCTTTGGCGACGGTAGGGTCACGCGCAGCACCACCCAGCAACTGAGCCCGGAATCGCTGAAAAAAATCGACTGGTGGATCAAGTGCCTGAAAGACGAAGGCATTTATGTGTGGCTCGATCTGCACGTCCAGCGAGTCTTTACTGAAAACGACAACATTTTTGGCTTCGATGAATTGCCAAAAGAAGAACAGAATTTTACCTATCTCAAGGGCTATTCCTATGTGAATCTCACCATTCAGAAAGCTATGAAGCGCTTTGCCGAAGCCTACCTGACCCATGTAAACAGCTACACCGGTCTCGCCTACAAAGACGACCCGGCGATTGCCGCCGTACTGATTACCAACGAAAACGACGTCACCAACCACTTTGGCAACGCCCTGCTGCCAGACAAGAATTTGCCGAAGCACAACCGCGTCTACATGGCGGAGGCCGAGGCTTTTGCCAAACAGCACAATCTGTCTGCAGACCAGACCTGGCGCTCCTGGGAGCCAGGCCCCTCCAAGATGTTCCTTAACGATCTGGAGCGACGTTTCAACGTCGACATGATTCAACACCTGCGTGGAATAGGCGTGAAGGTCCCCATCGCCACGACCAGTAGCTGGGGCCGCAATGGCCTGAATTCCCTGCCGGCCCTTACTGCCGGCGACGTAATCGATGTCCATAGCTACGGGGGCTCGGGACAGGTCGAGAAAAACCCGCTCTACAGCGACGGCATAGTGAATTGGATTGCCGCCGGCCAGGTCATCGGCAAACCCTTGACCGTCACCGAGTGGAACAATGAGCCCTTCCCGATACCAGACCGTCACTCGCTGCCACTCTATATCGCCGGCACCGCCAGCCACCAAGGCTGGGATGCACTGATGCAATATGCCTACAGCCAGGAGCCCATGGGGGGCGAAGGGATGAGTGCCAACAACTGGCACGCCTATAACGACCCTGCAATGCTGGCCACCCTGCCCGCCGCCGCCTTGCTTTATCGCCGTGCAGACGTTCGCGAAGCAACAACGACCTACGTCTTCGCGCCGACATCAACAACCCTGTTCAACCAAATGATCACACCGGCCAACTCTGCTCTCCTGCGCACAGCCATGGAGAAAGGCAAGCTGGAAATCGCGATGCCACAGACGCCGGAATTGCCTTGGTTGCAACAGAGCGTTATCCCAAGCAATGCACAGGAATTTCATGACCCTGACCAGTCGCTGCTGGACGCCAATGCCAGCGAGTCCACGACAGACACGGGTGAGCTAAAGCGCAACTGGAAACAAGGCGTCTACACCATCAATACACCACGTACCCAGGCCGCTACCGGCTGGATCGGCGGCGAGTCGATCAGCCTTGGCAACATTAAGGTTCAAGTGAAGACCGCCAACGCCAGTGTGGTGGTGCAAAGTCTGGACGACGCGCCTTTGGGCCGATCGCAGGATTTACTGATTTCGTTAGGCACCCGTGCCGTCCCCCAGGACGGCGACAAAATACCTTTTTACGTTGAGCCCCTCGAAGGCACACTAACCATCCAGGCGCCGCAAGGCTTGACACTGTTCACCCACGGCATTCTGAGGCAAATGAAGAAGCTGCCCGCGACCTACCTTGATGGCCGCTATACAATCAAGTTCGACGGCTTGCAGGCGTCGAACTGGTTGTTCTTGAAAAAAGACGTCACGCAAGCACAACCTTAGGCTATGCGCAGCCGACCTCAACTTGATGAAACAACGCCTTGCGGCGTTTTTCAGTGAGGGCTATTTAAAGGGCGTCAAAATCAAACGATGGAACATAGCCTGCGCCGAGCAGATGTGGACATTTCGACGATACAAAATCATCACTTAATAAATCATCCGAACTTTTGTACTTACTCGTTAAAACCCCTGTGATACTTAAAAGAGTATGTGGCAAGGAGGAGATGCTGATTTTCTGACTCTCTCTTTCCTTCAACTTTAAAAGCTTGAGCGATTGCGGGCTTGAAACATTATCGGATGCCCAGATAAATGCCGAAACCGGAAGGTCATATTTATTGCCAATACCATGACCCAGGAGGCCTCGACTGTCATCCATCATATTTTCACCATGATCCGATGAATAAAACAAGACAGATGGTTTTTTGCTTGACTTCAATTGGTCAATGATTGTGCTCAGCAGCCAGTCCGTATACAAAATACTATTGTCATATTCTGCGGTAATTTTGTCTTTGAAGCTGTCTGTTGACGGCTTGAATTTATCGAAGTTTTCCGGGTATCGGCGTGAATACTCGAAATGACTACCCTTGACATGAATGAATATGGCTTTCTTTTCTGTACCGCTTTTATTTAGTATTTTTTCATACTCTGAAATCAATGCTCCATCATAGCTTCTCTCAAAATACTGACGGTGCTGTGCCTCCGCGGCTATTTGTGGAATTATTCCGCCAAAACTATCAACCTCTTGCACAGACAACCAGTAGGTCATGTACCCGGCTGCGCGATATATACTCACCAATGATTTGGTTGACGCAATGGCGTCCCAATCCGATATAGGCTCAAGGCTCAGCATTGAAGGAACCGCGAACGAGGTATAGGGGGCTGTCGTGCAGATCTTATTAAACTTGAAAAGCCCCGCCTGCTTACCGAGATTCGGGGTGGTTTCCTTGTTATAACCGTAGAGGGACCAGTTCTGCGGCCGTGATGACTCACCGATTACAAAAACGATGGTTTCTATATTTGATTGATTCGACAGGCTGGTTATTTTTACATCAGATTCCCGACGGCGCGTGATAAGCTCCTCCGTCCCCAAATACAAATTTGCAGTCAAGGCAATTTGCGACAAATAACCTACTGGCGTGCTTTGATCTTTTGCAAGGAGATCCATGACCGCAGATTTCCCGAAAGAATTAAGTTTGGCGGTTTTATAAAAATACGCCCCATACCCCACTAGCAAGGCGCTAACAACCAAAACAAAAACGCCTTTGTTTTTATATAATTCGCGCTTATGCAGGCCTATTAATCCAGCCCCATAGCAAAATATGAAAATCACCAAAACGATACTGATCGGTTGCCAATAGGTCGGTAGAAATTCGCGGGCCTCCTGATAGTTTGTCAAGCCAATAAATATATAGGCAGCTGTTAATCTCGAGTTAAAATTCAAAACCAAAAAGAGATCAATAGCTGCTACCAAATAGAACGGCAACAGAATAAGGTGAACCTTGAATTGATTGGATGAAATAAATCGAATTGCCAAAAGCCACAACACCGACATGCCAAGGGTGTAAACGACCAATAAATCAATTTTAGAATATTGATAGTTTGCTAGCGTTCTAACAATCAACGGTGACAGCAGAAATGACCACAATACTAAATTTGGCCATTCTGCTTTTAATATTTTTGATGAGCCATCGATAATTCTGGCAGAGTTTTTCATTTGACAATTACTCTCGCGGGATGCCCATATGTCTCCTCAGAGGGTAGCTCCAATTGGCCCGCTCGCTGTGTCTTGTTCGAAATATTCTCTCCTTTGGCGTTCCAAACGTAGCGAGTCTCGGCTATTGCCAGCAAGCGTGTAGCGAAAAATCCAACTTGTCCTTTAATGTAATGATCAGACGGATCGCACTGACGTTGCCATCGGTGCTTGCACAGCAATAGTGCCCTGGAAATCGGAGATCAGGATGAAATTTTTGGTGGTGGGTGGCGCGGGTTACATCGGCTCGCACATGGTCAAGCAGCTACTGAGTGCAGGTCACGATCTTGTGGTGGCAGACAATTTCTCAACCGGTTATCGCAGCGCGTTGAGGGGCGGGACATTGGTCGAACTGGACATAGCCGACGAACAGGCGCTGGACGCCCTGTTTGCGGGACACCACTTTGATGCCGTGTTCCACTTCGCCTCCTTTATACAGGTGGGCGAATCCGTTGCTGAACCTGCCAAGTACTATCAAAACAATTTCGCCGCCACCCTGACACTGCTCCAGGCGATGGTTCGCGCCGGGGTTAAAAACTTCATTTTTTCCTCGACCGCCGCCGTCTACGGTGACCCGGTGTATGTACCCATCGACGAGGAGCATCCCAAGGCCGCGATCAACCCTTATGGACGCAGCAAGTGGATGGTGGAGCAGATGCTTGAAGATTTCGACCGCGCCTACGGGCTGAAATCGGTCTGCCTGCGCTACTTCAACGCCGCCGGAGCAGACCCTGAAGGACAGTTAGGTGAACGCCATGAACCGGAAACCCACCTGCTGCCCCTGATCCTGCAAGCAGCCTCAGGACGGCGCGCAACCATCACCGTCTATGGCCGTGATTACGACACACCTGACGGCACTTGCATTCGCGACTACGTCCACGTTGTCGACCTCGTTGCAGCTCACGCACTTGCCGTGGATTATTTGCTGGCAGGGGGGGCAAGCACGGCGTTCAACCTCGGCAACGGTCAAGGTTTCTCAGTACAGCAAGTAATAGATACCGCGCGCTACGTGACCGGCCAGGATATCTCTGTCAGCGAAGCGCCACGTCGCGCGGGCGATCCACCACGCCTAGTGGCCGATCCCCGCAGGGCCAACACATTACTTGGCTGGCAAGCGCAATTTGGCTCACTTGAACAGATAGTGGCGCACGCCTGGAGCTGGGAGCAGAAGTACCCTTGGCACTGAGCGTCGGCGCTAGCCAATAGCGCCGATCTCCTGCGGGTGATGCTCTAGTAGTAAGAGCGGTTTTCGGGCTCGGCTTTGTTCAACACCGTGCCAATCAGATTGGCGGTCCCAAGATGATGCAGGCTTTCCTCGATCTCTTTCCTGCTGTTCAATCCATTAGCGACAACGAGCAGGACGCAGTCGAACCTGGGCAGGACGTTAATCACATCATCCGAACTCAACAACGGCGGCAAGTCGAAAATCACGATGCGTGAGTTGTAGCGCTCGCGCAGATCAGCAATCAAATGACTCACAGCAGGCGATGACAACACCTCGGTGGAAAGAGGAATCGGCTCACGCGTCGGCAGGACCACAAAGCGCGGCAAGGTCGGATTGACCAGTACTTCTTGCAGTTCAGCTTCATCTGCCAACAATTCATTCAGCGATTTTTCCATCGGCAGACCCAGATACTCACCCACCTTCGGACGACGCAAGTCGAAGTCCACCAGTAACGCCGTCTTGGTCGTGTGATGCGCGATACTCATTGCCAGGTTTATAGCCAACACCGTCTTGCCTGCCTCCGGAGTCGGCGAAGTGATGGCGAGCGTGCGCCAGCCATTTTCTTCCATGATTTTCAGCACTTGTGTACGCAGTAGATCGAATGCCCCGCCCATGTTCGAATTTTTGTTGTAAGCCACAATGCGGTGGCGCTCAAGGTGATCTGGTCGCAAAGGTACAACCTTGGTTTGCACATAACTGAGAGCGTTCAGACCTGTGGACTGCGCGGTCGGTGTCATGGCTTTTGACGAGGTCTGTTGCTCGGCATTTTCGGTATCGGGATTGAATATTTCCATGGCTATATTCCTTATGCAAACCGGCCCAGAGCTTTAAACATCAGAAGATCCAGAGGCATGTAGAGGAAGTGCAGGAGCACCAGAAAGATCGCGATTGTCGCGACTCCACAGACGATCAATAGCGTTCGCCATTTCCTGCGGCGTGCCAGTTCAGCCTTGGTGTGAATGTAGGGAATGGAAACCAATACGCGTCTACCCAGCACGCTGGCCAAGGCCTGGGCACCGCGCACACGCTGACTCATCATCTCGAGAAGCATCACCAGTGCGCCAGCACCCACCGGGGCAAGCAAGAAACCCATGGCAACCACTTTTTTACGGTTCGGCCGTACCGGCTTTTCGGGCATCAGCGGTGACTCCAGAAGAACAAAACGCTCGGCTTTGTTTTCCTGCTCCAGGCTTTCGGAAATTTTCGCACTCATTTCCTTCGTGCGAATCTCCTCATATTTTTTACGAGCATTATCATGGTCACGCATCACCGTGACCAGGCCACGCTCGACTTGCGGCGTCTCAAGAATTTCCGCCTCGTATTCGGCAATTTTTCCGAGTATTTGCTGCTTTTGATCGGCCAGTGACTTGATACGTGCTTCTGCTGCGGAGATCCGCGCCTGGGCCTTGGCCGCGTCCAGATTGACCGGGGCCGCTGCACCATCAGCACCTTTGCCAGCCTCAAGCGCAGCAATTTTGCGTTTGACGGCACGCACGTCGGGGTGGGCTTGCGTATACAGCGACAGCAACCGGGTGTACTCCGCTTTGAGGCTAGCCAGATCCTGTGGTTTATCAGCTGTCGCACCGGGTGCCCCAGGCTTGGTCGCTAGCCCGGCATTCGCGGCGGAGAGCTCCAACTCATTGAAGCGCAACTCCTCACGGGCAGTTTTGTAGTCACGGTCGACCTCTTTAAGCTCGGTTTCGGCACGCGACAACATATTCATGCGCAGCTCCTGATGCTCGGGCAGCGCGTTGCTGTGTGCCTGCTTGAAGTCCGCCAACCGGTTCTCCAGGGCTTCCAGTTCTACCCTGAGCTTGTCCGCCTCCTGCGTCAGGAACTCTGTCGTTTCACTGGCGCGTTCGGTGCGCTGCTTGATGTTTTCATCCAGAAACAGCGTCACCAGCTCCTTGGCAACTTTGTTCGCAATCTCTGGCTGCCTGTGTTCAAAGGAAAGACGGAAAGCAATCGTCACCTCTCCGCGCCCCTTGACGGCAGCACTGACCAGGGAAACCACAATCGCATTGCGCATTTCTTCGATCTTCTCGCTAACGCTCAGCTGCCGACTTTGCGAAGCAAAAAGATTGTATTTGTCGATGATCCCTTCCAGATGCTCACGGGTCATCACGCGCTGGCGAATGACTTCGATGCGCTCATCGGCAAAGGTATTGTTGTTGGCCGCCACCAGGTCTGGCGAAATCTGTTGAGACTCCACCAGAATCGTGCCGGATGACTCATAGGTCGGCGGGAGAGAGATCGCTACCGCTATGCACACGCCGAGTATGACCACGAAACTCACGATCAACAGCAGGGCGTGGTGCTTGATGATAGCTAGGTAGTCGTTGAACGACATTTCGTAATCAGAGGCCATATTTCTCACACAGCTGAATGTCAGAGACCGGGATAACTATAAGTCAGCATCAGCCCGACGACGTTTGCAGTGGCATCCGGCAAGCCATCTTGCTGGCGTTGTTTGTATGTGTAGGATAGGCGCGCAATCCAAAAAGGCGAGAGTTCTTGGCTAAACCAGGCACTGTAATTTTTCAGGGTATTAGGCCTCTGGCCTTTGGAGTCTTGCCAGGAGGCATCGAAACCGGTGCGTCGGGTCTCGTCGACGGCATAGCTCCATGTACCCCTCACGGAATCAACCTCGACGAAACCACCATCCCCGCTGGCGAGAGTGGTACGACCGACGTCAATACTGGTATCAATACGCTCACCGGTATAGTTCAAGGTAAAACCGCCCTGGCCAGTGGGACCGCTGTTCGTGCCGGAGACTTGATTGGCGCCCACGTATACCGAGCCCCTGAGCCGCTCGGAGATTTGGTAGTTCATGCCAATATCGGGGGTGTAGCTGTTTGAAGAGGCCACCGCAGATCCTTGATCGGGCTCATAACGCCTCGCTCCAAAACGCGTGAATAGCTCCACACGTTCGCTCCATGCATAGGTATAGCTCAACCGGGTCGACAGCTCGTCATAGCTGGTCAGCGAATTAATATCGTAGGTGACATGGTTGTAGTCAGTCTCGTTAGCCAAGGTGCCGCGTTCACTGAGAGCAGTGCGCCAGTTGCCGCCTAGCGAATACAGCTTTTGCGTGCCATCTGTGGTTATTACTGCGCCGGTTTCCTGAACCGCCGAGGAAAGCGTAGAGCTTTCTTCATATCTCGCCGTGAGTCCAAAAGCACCCGTTTCGGTCTCGCGCTGCCACCCTAACTTCAATCTGGGATCTTCACGGTCCGAAACGACGGACGTATCCGACGAACGCACGATATTTAATCCGAGACCGAACTGGAACTCATCCCGTCCGGAAGTACCCACGAGGCTGTAATCGGGGGCGATGATGGTACGGGTCACCCCCTTCTCATCACTCGTGAGCAGCAGTGGGTTGCTGTCGTACTCGACCGTCGAAGGCACTGCTATTGCTGATTGCCAAGTGGCAGCATAGGCCATGTCCGAACACGACAAAGCCAGGATTGCCGTCGCAACCCCGGTAGTTCGAAATCCAAGCAAAGTAATCCCTAGTGCCTCGCGCAAGGCTAAGGCACGACCAGCGTATCGCCGGCTTTAAGTAGAAAATTGGTGGTCATGTCTTTCCCTGACATCAACTCGCTGTAGTCGACGCGCAGGATCTCTTGTTTAGCCCCAGTGGACCGCACGACCTTAATGTCGTCTTTATCGGCGAATTTGTCGAGCCCACCCGCCATGCTTATTACCTGCAGCACTGACGTTTGACCTGACATATGCACAGTGCCGGGTTTCAGCACTTTGCCCTGAACGTAGACGAGATTACCTTCGGTGCCGGTGACGACAACGCTCACCTGCGGATCAGGTATGAAAGCCTCAAGCTTGGCAGCGATTTGCTTCGCGACAGCGGTGGCATCAAGCCCCGCAACATTGACCTGCCCTGCCAGCGGGAAGGTAATGCTGCCATCGGGGAGTACGCGTACATCCTGTTTGAGCTTATCTTCGCCCCACACGGAAACAGAAAGGTTATCTCCCGGACTCAGCCGGTAAGTCGGGTCGTTTTCGACGGCACTGGAAATGCTGGGCCAAACGGCCAGCGCGCAGAGCACAGGTATCATTGAACGGAACATCGGGATCCCTCCGTCTTAGTAGCCATGCAAGGAGTCTAGAGCAAAAAAACCAAGTCAAATCACTCTAGCCTATTTCACGCCAAAGAAATGCCTAAACAGCATTCCCCTTGAGCGTCTGGGCGGTCAATTCCGCCAATGAAACACACTCAAAACCGGAACGTTAGTGCAAAACCACAGAATGGCGTTATTTAACAATGACTTGGAGCAAGCAAGCTGCCCCCGATGTATTACGCGCCAATATTAACTACACCATGCCCGCTTGAGCTGGCTCAACTGCGACATTGTCAACCCGACGATGGCTACGTTTGCCAGCGCAACTAACTGATATCAACAATTACAAACCAACATCATTGCAAGACCGATATTATCCGCAAAAACAATATATAAAGTCGTGTGTCTAGCCAGCCACCAGAGTGACTGTCTAACAGACCTTATTGCCGAAAATACTAACTACCACCACCTATATCTTCCGTCGGTTGGCGACCACAATAAAACCAAACAACGCGGAAGAAAATAACCATGCTGCCGCAGAAAGCGGTACTGCATTGGGTTGGTTGATATCAGATACCCCCACCAGACTTTTATCCTGGAGAGATGAATCAATCTTGAATTGCTTATTGTCAACCGCCGCCATTAATCTGTCACGCGAAGAAGAATTGACGGTTACATCCACGCCCGAGTCAGCATGATGAATGACACTATTAACTTTCGCAGAATGGGCATCATCGACGTAAACATCAGTGATCAATGAAGGCAAGCCAAGACCCTTTCCAAAAGTAAGCAGTGCGCCACCCGCGTGCTCTTTGAGAGCAGTACAAAGTTGAGGCCCTAACTCCTCGCATGCGCTGCTTATGCGACTAATTTCATAGGCCAAACTGGTCGCTTGAGCACTAGCAACGGCTGCACCATTCAGGATCACAGACAACAACACAAATTTAATGACAAGTGTTGAGCGCATAACACCGCCTCCTTGCGTAGGGGGTTATTCTTTTGTCGGTTGAAGGAATCTTTATCGGCTAGATTGAGCCTATAAGCACATCGCCATTACGTCAATAGCTCGTCACCATAATAAATCGAAATTTAATTTTAGGGCGGGTGGCGTCAAAATAACGCCACAACAAGCACGTCAGTCCAATGAATTCTATCCATGTGAAATAGCATTACGCATGGGCGCTAGCCCGCATCAGGACGTTGGCACGCGACCCGGCAAAGCGCCCTGCACCGGGCAACGAAGCACCTTGGCAATGGCATGGGCTCGACTGCCGACGACGCCTGTAAAGGCGGGTTTGTCGGCAACTTTCTGAAAGTACCCGGCGGCCGAGAGTTTTTGACGCATGAAGACGGCATGGCGGGTAAAGGCTCCCCGTGCATTCTCAGCCCTGGAACACTGTAGAAGTCTCGGCGCTGCGCCAGGGAAGCATGCTCAACCTCCCTGGCACCCGCGCCGAGCAGATCAATGCAATGCGCGTAAAGGGCATCGCGATTGAAGACAGGATGAATGACTGACCATTACTTCGGTTGCGCCACCGTACGCAAATAAGGTTTCACCGTCTTGAAGCCATCCGGGTACTTCTTCCTTGCGTCGTCGTCGGATACCGACGTAGGAATGATCACGTCCTCACCCGGACGCCAGTTCACCGGTGTGGCAACCGTGTGCTTGGCGTTTAACTGAATAGCATCGAGCAGCCGTAGCACCTCATCGAAGTTGCGCCCGGCACTCATCGGGTAGACCAGCATCGCCTTGATCTTTTTATCCGGGCCGACAATGAACACTGAACGCACCGTGGCGTTGTCCACGGCAGTACGAGCGCCGCCACTGGCGTTCGGGTGAATCATGTCGTAGAGCTTGGCCACCACCAGATTCTCGTCGCCGATCATGGGGTAGTTGACCGCATGGCCCTGGGTTTCTTCGATGTCTTTGGCCCAGGTCTGATGATTACCGACCGGGTCGACGCTGAGGCCGACAATCTTGGTGTTGCGTTTGTCGAACTCCGGCTTGAGCCCGGCCATATAACCGAGTTCAGTGGTGCAGACCGGGGTGAAGTCCTTCGGATGTGAGAACAGGATGGCCCACTTATCGCCAATCCATTCGTGGAAATGGAGCGTGCCTTCGGTGGTTTCGGCGGTGAAATCCGGTGCTTCGTCGCCAATTCGAATGGTCATGTGCGTTCTCCTCGCTGTGAAGGGTAGGGAAACTCTCGGAACGATCCAGTATAGGAGACCTTGAAGACTTCGCTCTGCACCCCGCCGAAGCGCTGGCGTGCCCGGATCTATAGAAGCTTTCCGCCCGGTGCCCATTCACTGTGCACCTATCCGGCGGGTCTTATCGGACGGGTGCCGCATGCCGATTTACGAGACTAAAACTTCATCCGGAAATGCTGCCTATACTGCAATCCGGCCAATCCAACTGCCCTGATTGTCTGCGCTAAGGACCTGACAGATGAATGTGATCGAATACTTTGATCGAGTAAGAATCATCAATATCTCGTCAAGAAAGGATCGCCGTTTAGAAACAGTAGAAGAATTCACTCGCAACGGCTTTCACATTGATGATGAAAAAATAGGCTTTTTTGAGGCTGTTACGCCCAGTGAGGGAAATGGCTTCCCGAGCGTCGGGGTCAGAGGCTGCTTTTTGAGTCATCTGGGGGTACTGGAAGAGGCAATGCGCCTGAATTTGAAAAATATCTTGATCATGGAGGACGACATACAGTTTTCCAGACATATTTCTCAATATGGGAGAGAGGCCATCGAGTCTCTGGAAGGTATGGAGTGGGACATCGTCTATTTTGGGCATCCGTTTGAAGAAAACTCAAACTTGCCCGCTTGGAAAGCAGTCGACCGGCCAATACATTTGGCCCATTTCTATGCTGTAAACGGGAAATGCTTTGGGAAATTGAGGGATTTTTTATTCCAGGTTCTGGAGCGGCCACCGGGACATCCTGACGGAGGTCCGATGCATTATGACGCTGCTCTCAATACGCTTATTCATAAGAATAAAGAGATTCTGGCTTACTATTTCACCTGGAATTGTGGCTATCAAAGGCCCTCGCGGACGGACCTGCATGAGCTTTCCATCTTTGACAGGGTGCCTCTCCTGCGGCCGGTAATGGGTATGCTCAGGAGGTTAAAGGCAAAAAACCTGAGAAGAACTCGATAGTTGTCTCTCTTTAGGAATGGTCTGAAGCATCCAATGCCTGACGTAACCAGCCCGGCACGGCGCAGGAGCCGTGTCCGGGTGATTGCGGCGGACCACCCTCCTCATTTGCGCGCCAACTTGTACCGGACGCACTCCTCATAAAAGCTCTCGCGCAGGGCTGCGGGCTTCATCCGCGAATGACTGTCATAGGTCTGCTCGGTAATGCCCATCGCCATCATGTGCATCCACGGCTTGCTGAACTTGTAGGTATGTAACTTTTGCCGCGCTGCATACAGTGAAACCCCGGACAGCTTGAGTTCCTGGGCTCTCGCCGCAGTACCTGCGCCCCAGCTGCAAATGTAACGATCATTCGATGCCAGCTCTTTGGCCTGGACAGAGGCGGCAACGCTCGCCAGGCCTAACGAAATCAGCGCAACCATCACATTCCGCATTTGTATTCGATCCTAACTATCTGAAAATAAATTGATTTTGATCAAAACTTTCAGACTTCGGGGCCAGCAAAATGCCTTAAGTGCGCTATAGCTTGTTTTCTCAGTGTCTTACGGACATTTCTTGCGGCATTTCAATCCTTTGCTATAGCTAACACTCTCTCCCGCCA
This sequence comes from Pseudomonas sp. Root329, assembly GCF_001424925.1. Classification (NCBI taxonomy): domain Bacteria; kingdom Pseudomonadati; phylum Pseudomonadota; class Gammaproteobacteria; order Pseudomonadales; family Pseudomonadaceae; genus Pseudomonas; species Pseudomonas sp. Root329. The sequence continues at coordinate 42,924 of NZ_LMCV01000027.1, forward strand.
ACGAATGAGGCAACGGAATGTCAGTCGCAAAGAAAATGACAGTGGGGCAACTGACGATGTTGACAGCCGTCAACATGTTGGGCTCCGGCATTGTGCTGCTCCCCACAAAACTTGCCGAAGTCGGCGGTATTTCCATCCTTTCCTGGCTGATCACGGCCACCGGTTCCCTGGCACTGGCCTATGCCTTTGCGCGCTGCGGGATGCTCAGCCGAAAGACCGGGGGCATGGGCGGCTATGCCGAATACACCTTCGGCAAGGCGGGCAACTACATCACGAACTACACCTATGGCCTCTCGCTGTTGATTGCCAACGTGGCGATCAGTATTACGGCGGTCGGCTATATCCAGGAGCTGTTCCACATCAAGCTTGATTCACTGCAAGTGGGTCTGGCGACCATCGCTCTGTTGTGGATCACCACGTTCGCCAACTTCGGCGGCGCGCGGATTACCGGCCGGATCGGTGCGATTACGGTCTGGGGGGTGATTGCGCCGGTGGTGCTGGTATCCACCGTTGGCTGGTACTGGTTCGACAGCAGTGTCTACGCCGCAGGCTGGAACCCGCACAACATGGGCTGGTTCGAAGCTGCAGGTGCATCGGTGGCGATCACCTTATGGGCGTTCCTCGGCCTGGAGTCGGCGTGCGCCAACACCGATGCCGTGGAAAATCCAGAGAGGAACGTACCGATTGCGGTACTCGGCGGCACCCTCGGCGCGGCGGTGATCTACATCGTCTCCACCAACGTCATCGCCGGTATCGTCGACAACCCGGAACTGGCCTCCTCAACCGCACCGTTCGGGCTGGTCTTTGCCAAGATGTTCACCCCAATGGTCGGCGACATTGTGATGGCCGCGATGGTTCTCGCCTGCATCGGTTCGCTGCTGGGTTGGCAATTCACCATCGCACAGGTCTACAAAAGCTCCGCGGACACCGGTTATTTCCTGTCGATCTTTGCCAAGTCCAACAAGGCCGGAACACCGATTGTCGGGATGCTGGTGCTGCTGGCAGTGCAGACGGCGCTGGCTTTTCTCACCATCAGCCCTGACCTGAGCAAGCAGTTCGACACACTCGTCAACCTCGCGGTGGTCACCAACCTCGTGCCCTACATCCTCTCCATGGCCGCGTTGATGACCATACAAAAGGTCTCCAACGTTCCGGCTGGCACGGCGCTGGTGAGCAACATCGTTGCGTGGGTGGCAGCGGCTTACAGCTACCTGGCGCTGTACAGCTCGGGCGCGCAGGCACTGATGCTCGGCGGCGTGGCGACCATCTTTGGTTACACGCTGTTTGGCTTCGTCAACAACCGCCTGATCCGTCTCGAAGCGCTCAATAACAGCGTACCGACACAGACCGTCAGCGCTCAGCACATCACGGGTGAGCCGGTGCCGGTCAATAACTTGCAAGCAGTAAGAGTGGAGGCTTAATCATGACGGAATATAGACAGACGCTCGGGATGCTCACGCTGTTGGTCAGCAGCCCGCCGGACAAACGCACCGTCTTTGGTCGCGCCCTGCATCAGTTGATCAACGATGTGGAAGAACGCGCCGTCCGGGTGCTGGCCTCGGAAACCCTGAGCGACGCCACGTCGATCCTGCGTTCGGACCCGGCCATTCAATGCGTGCTGCTCAGCTGGGAAATGGACAAAAGCGAAGACCACGAGGAATGCATCCAACTGCTGGTCAGCCTGCGTGAGCGCAACACCCGGGTGCCGGTGTTTTTGATCAGCGACCGCAGCACCGCGTCGAGCATTCCGCTGGTGGTCATGCAGCACGCCGACGATTTCATCTGGTTGCCCGAGGACACCAGCCGTTTCCTCAGCGGGCGCATCCTGGCGGCCATCGAACGTTATCGCCAAGCCGCACTGCCCCCCATGTTCGGTGCGCTGGTGAAGTTTTCCCGGACTTATGAGTACTCGTGGCACACCCCCGGCCATGCCGGTGGCACAGCGTTTCTAAAGAGTACGGCGGGGCGCGCCTTCTACGAGTTTTTTGGCGAGAACCTGCTGCGTTCCGACCTGTCGATTTCGGTCGGTGAACTCGGTTCGCTGCTCGATCACAGCGGCCCCATCGGCCAGGGCGAGCGTTACGCTGCCAAAGTGTTCGGGGCCCACCGCACCTACTACGTCACCAACGGCTCGTCGATGTCCAACCGCGTCATCCTCATGGCCAGCGTCACGCGCAATCAGATCGCCTTGTGCGACCGCAATTGCCACAAGTCCGCCGAGCATGCGATGACCCTGTCAGGGGCCATTCCGACCTATCTGGTGCCGACCCGTAACCGCTATGGCATCATCGGCCCGATCCTGCCGCAAACCCTGAGCGCCGAAGGCGTGAAAGCCGCTATCGCCAGCAACCCGCTGGTCAAGCAAGGCATCGACCCGACACCCGTCCACGCCATCATCACCAACTCCACCTACGACGGCCTGACCTACAACGTCACCCGCGTCGAAGAGTTGCTGGGGCAAAGCGTCGATCGTCTGCATTTCGATGAAGCCTGGTACGGTTATGCGCGTTTCAACCCGCTGTACCGCGAGCGCCACGCCATGCACGGCAGCCCGGACGATCACGACGACTCGAAGCCGACCGTGTTCGCCACCCAGTCGACCCACAAGTTGCTGGCCGCCCTGTCCCAGGCCTCGATGATTCACGTGCGTAACGGCCGCAACCCGATCGAGCACGGGCGCTTCAACGAGTCGTACATGATGCACGCCTCGACTTCACCGAACTACGCAATCATGGCTTCGTGCGACGTCAGCTCGGCGATGATGGAAGCGCCCAGCGGGCAAATCCTCACCACCGAATCGATCGAAGAAGCCATCAGTTTCCGCCAGGTCGTCTCGCGCATGCACAACGAGATGTTGAGCAAGGATGACTGGTTCTTTACCTGTTGGCAGCCGCCGACCGTGCAGGTTGGCGCGGCCACCGTGCCGTTCCATGAAGTCGACCCGGTGCTTCTGAAAACCGAGCCGAACTGCTGGGTATTGCATCCCAACGCGGTATGGCACGGCTTCGGTGACATCGAAGAAGGCTACTGCATGCTCGACCCGATCAAGGTCTCGGTGCTCAGCCCCGGCATGGGCGACGACGGCAACCTGCTCGACTCGGGCATCCCGGCCTGTGTGCTCACGGCGTACTTGGGACGTCAGGGCATCGTGGTCGAGAAAACCACCGATTTCACCATTTTGTTCCTGTTCTCTATCGGTATCACCAAAGGCAAATGGGGCACCTTGCTCAATGCCCTGCTCGACTTCAAACGCGACTATGACGACAACGTCGAACTGGAACTGTGCCTGCCGGATCTGCTGGCCGCCAACCAGACTCGTTACGCCGGCATGGGCCTCAAGGACCTGGCCGACGAAATCTTCGCCGCCATGAAGAAACACAAAACCACCGCCAACATGGCCCAGGCGTTCGGCACACTGCCGAAAGCCGAATTCAGCCCGGTGGAGGCCTACGAAAAACTGGTCAGAAACGACATCGAACGGGTGACACTCGAAGAAGCCGCCGGACGTATCGCCGCCACCGGGATCGTGCCGTATCCACCGGGCATTCCATTGCTGATGCCGGGTGAAAACGCCGGGCCTGCAGACGGGCCTTTGCTGGCGTATCTCAAGGCGCTGGAAGCCTTCGACAAATCCTTCCCGGGTTTCACCCATGACACCCACGGGATCGAAAGCGAGGGCGGGGTTTATCGCCTGCTGGTGTTGAAATGAGCTAGCGCCTGTACGGGCTGCGAAGAAAAAAACGGGCGCCCTGAAGGCGCCCGTTTTACATGTTTCCTAAGCGATTAACCCGTCGGGTTCAAACCCTCACATTGCGCCCCGGCAACGATGATCGCTGGCTGGTTTCCCAATCCTGGACCAGACCGACGGGCGCATCGGAAGCTGGCAGCATGGTGCGCCCACGAACCAGATCGGAAGCCCGCTCGGCCAGCATGATGGTCGGTGCATTGAGGTTGCCGTTTGGCTCGGTCGGGAACACCGATGAGTCGATCACCCGCAAACCCGCGATGCCCCGCACACGCAGCTCGGAGTCAACCACTGCCATCTCGTCCTCGCCCATGCGGCATGAGCCGCAAGGATGGTAGGTGCTTTCGAGGTTTGCACGCACGAAGGCGTCGATTTCTTCGTCGGTGTTCACCTGTGGCCCGGGCGCAATCTCGCCGTCGCGGAAGCGGTCCATCGCCGGCTGGCCGATGATCTCGCGAGTCAGGCGGATGCAGCGGCGGAAACCTTCGCGGTCTTCTTCGCGTTGCAGGTAGTTGAATTGAATCTCTGGATGCTCGTAAGGGTCAGCGGAACGCACCCGAACGTAGCCGCGACTTTTCGGTTTGTTCGGCCCGGTGAGCACCATGAAGCCGTGGCCCTTGATCGGTTTGTTGCCGTCATAACGCATGGCCGCAGGCAGAAAGTGGAACTGAATGTCCGGCCAGCGCAGGCCCTTGTCCGAGCGGATGAAACCACCGGCCTCGAAATGGTTGGTGGCGCCGAGTCCGTCCTTGAACAACAGCCAGCGCAGCCCGATCAACAGTTTGCTCAGCGGGTCCATTTTGCTGTTCAGCGTCACCGGCTCCTTGCAGCCGAACTGGATGTACACCTCGGCGTGATCCTGCAGGTTCTCCCCTACTCCCGGCAGGTCATGGCGCACGCCAATTCCGGCTTTGCGCAGGACCTCGGCCGGGCCGATACCGGAGCGTTGCAACAAGTGCGGCGAACCGATGGGCCCCGAGGAAATCAGCACCTCACGGTTGCAATAAACCTGGTGTGTCTGGCCTTCGTGGTCATACATGACGCCGACGGCTCGCTTGCCTTCAAGGATGATCTGACGGGTCATTGCATGGGTGATCACGGTCAGGTTCGGACGTCCCATGGCCGGACGCAGGTAAGCGTTGGCCGTGGAGCAACGCACGCCATTTTTCACCGTCATGTGCATGGCACCGAAGCCTTCCTGCATGTAACCGTTGCAGTCCTCGGTCTTGATGTAGCCCGCTTCTGCGCCGGCCTCGACCCAGGCCCCGTACAACGGGTTTTTCATGTGATTGCCGTTGGTGGTGTGCAACGGGCCGGTACCGCCGCGATAGCCGTCACCGCCCTCCTCGTAATGCTCGGCCCGTTTGAAGTAAGGCAGGCAATTGCGGTAACCCCAACCCTCTGCACCGAGGGACTCCCATTCATCAAAGTCATAGGCGTGGCCACGGATGTACACCAGGCCATTGATCGACGACGAGCCACCGAGCACTTTGCCCCTTGGGCAGTGGATACGACGTCCGTTGAGGAACGGCTCCGGCTCGGTCTCATAGCGCCAGTTGTACTTCTTGGTGTTCATCGGGATCGAGAACGCACTTGGCATCTGGATCACCACACTGCGATCGCTGCCGCCGAATTCCAGCACCAGGACCGAGGTGGCCGGGTCTTCGCTCAAGCGGTTGGCCAACACACAACCTGCCGAGCCGGCGCCGATGATGATGTAGTCGTATTTTTGCGTAGCCATGATTATCTCCGGACCGCCGATTCGTTGAAAACGGGCAACGACGGCTTGGTCAACGTGTCGCCGGTGGTGTATTGCGGGGATGTTTTTTCGATGTGCTGGATGACGATTTCTTCGCGCTTGAGGTCGATCGAGCGGCTGAACCAGTAGTACACCAGCCCCGACACGATCAGCCCGACGAGCCAGGCGATATCGATGCTGCCGAGTGCCTTGGCGAGCGGGCCGACATAGACCTCACGCTGCTCGACGCCGTCGTAGATGTAGAAAAACGGGATCATCGAGATGAAGCCGATGGCATACGCCGCAATGCCGCGCAGGCCCCAGCTGCCGTAGATGTTGCCGTGGGGCATGAAGAAGTGCGGGATGGCGTAGCGCCCCTTGCGGACGAAGAAGTAGTCGGTCAGGTTGACCGAGGTCCAGGGCACCAGGAAGTACAGCATCACCACCAGGTAGATGCCCAACACTGACAGGCCTTTGCCCGAACTCTGAATGCTCAGGGCCACGCCCAGTTGCAGCAGGATCACAAAACCAATCGCCAGAATGCGTGCCTTGCGGGTCGGTTCGATGTGCTTGATCGAGTCGACGCAGGTCAGCGTGGTCAACTTCGCGCTGTAGATGTTCATGGCGATGACCGGCAGGAACGCCAGGATCGTGACAACCACCACCACAGTCCCCATCAGTGGCGACACGGTGTTGCCGACTTGCCCAAGGGCCACCAGCACGTCCGTGGAATGCAGGTGATCGGCCAGCCAGCCACCGACAGAGATCATCCATGCGCCGGACAACGAGGCACCCAGGAACACCACCGCGATCAGTTTGCCGCTGGAGGTGTTCTTCGGCAGGTAACGCGAATAGTCGGACACATACGGGGCGTAAGCGATGTTGTAACTCGCCGCTGCCGCGAACTGGGCAATGAAACCGGTCCAGTTGAAGCCCAGCGGCGCCGGGGCTACTTCACCGGCCGCGAGTACCGGCACCGCGGCATCGGGAACCCAGCCCATCAGCACCGCCAATGTCACCAGGCCGTAAAGAGGAAGCGACAGGTACAACGCCCATTTGAAACTGCGGTGCATCCAGTCATGCCCGAGAATCGCCAATACGGCCGCCGGTATCGTCACCGCCACCGCGATCACCGCGGGGTTGAAGCCGAAGAGTGTGTGCAGCCCCTGCATCATCAACACCAGGTTGACGATGTTGAAACCGGCGAACACAAACAGCGTCGCCAGCAGCACCAGGATCACACCGCGATAGCCGAACTGCGCACGCGACTGGATCATTTGCGGCAAGCCAAGGTGCGGGCCTTGCGAGCCGTGAAACGCCATGAACAATGTGCCGAACATGATGCCCAGCGTGCCGGCGAGTGTGGTCCAGAGCGCGGTCAGGCCGACGCTCGGGCCGACGAAGCCGATGGTCATGGTGAAGAAGGTGAAATTGCCGAGGAACCAGAACGGGCCCTGGCTCGACAGTTTATCGGTGCGCTCGCTCTCCGGGATGAAATCGATTGAATGGCTTTCGACGACGGGTTTGTCGTCCAGGACCGACACGCTCAGGGCTGACTTGGCGTTAGTGTTCATGATGGTCTCTTATTGTTGGAAGATCATGACGAGATAACTGCATTCTTTTGGTGTACACCCCTGTGGGAACGAGCTCCCACAGGGTTTGAGTCAGCCATGACTCAGGGGAGCGTGATCCAGACCGCCTTGGTCTCCAGCAGATAATCGAGCTGCTCTGCGCCCAGGTCCTTGCCGAACCCGGACTGCTTGTAGCCACCGAACGGCATCGACGGGTCGAGGGTGCCGTGGGCGTTGACGTAGACCGAACCCGCTTTCAACCGTGGGATCAGGCTGTGCACCTTTCCAAGGTCATTGGAATACAGTGCGGCGGCCAGGCCGTAAGGCGAGTCATTGGCCAGGGCCAAGGCCTCTTCTTCATCGTCGAACGGTGCGGTGACCAGCACCGGACCAAAGATCTCTTCCTGGACGATGCGCATGTCGTTGCGGCAATGGGCAAAAATGGTCGGTTCGACGAAGAAACCGGGCCCCTCGACAGGCTGGCCGCCGTAGACCAGTTCGGCGCCCTCTTGCTTGCCGGTTTCGATGTAGTCGGTCACTCGCTCCTTCTGCAACGCCGAGACCAACGGGCTGATGAAGCAGTCTGGATCCAGACCCGGTGCGATTTTCAGCGTGCGGGTGTAGGCGATCAGTTCGCGCAGGAATTCGTCGTAGACGCTGCGATGAATATAGGCGCGAGTACCGGCATCACACACCTGGCCGGAGTTGAAAAACACGCCGTTGGCAATGGCCCGGGCGGCGGCTGGCACGTCGGCATCAGCCAATACGATTACCGGTGATTTTCCTCCGAGTTCGAGGGTTAGTCGCTTCATTTCGTCCAGCGCGGCACGGCCAACGGTACGGCCGACCGGGGTCGAGCCGGTGAAGGTGAGCTTGTCGATACCGGGGTGCGTGGCCATCGCCGCACCGACCACGCTGCCGCGTCCGGTCACGATGTTGATCACCCCGTCCGGTATGCCGGCTTCCTGAACCAGTTCGGCAAAGCGCAAGGCCGACAGCGAGGTTAGTTCGGCGGGTTTGACCACCACGGTGCAACCGGTTGCCAGCGCGGCGCCGAGCTTCCAGGCCATGGTTTGCAGCGGGAAGTTCCAGGGCACGATGGCGCCGACCACTCCTACCGCTTCCTTGCGGGTATAGGCCAGGTAGTTGCCCGGCAGCGACGGCTCAACGGTTCGACCATGCAGCTTGGTCGCCCAACCGGCGAAGTAACGCAGCGTATCGACCGTGCCCTGGATATCGACATCCCGCGCGAAGGCGACTGACTTGCCCATGTCGATCGATTCGATTTCCGCCAGTTCGGCGGCGTTGCTTTCAATCAGGTCCGCCAGGCGTTGCATCAGCCGCTCGCGTTCCGCCGGTTTGGCTTGACTCCAGGCGCCACCGTCAAACTGTGCGCGGGCGGCTTGCACGGCGCGGTCCAGATCCTGTGTGGTGCCCATCGGAATACGCGTGATCAGGCCCTCGGTCGACGGCTCGATAACATCAGATGTCTGCCCGTCGCTGGCCTCGACAAAGGCGCCACCGATGAACATTTTCTGAACCTTGCTGAGGAAGGTCTGGGTGGCTTCGGATACACCGAATTTCTGCAAATACTGCTTAACGATCGTGTCCATTTTTGTTCCCTCTGTGCGGCGGTCAGATCACGCCGTGGCCGTGGTGGTTTCGCTCATGGCTTGCCGTGCTTGAGCCCGCTCATGAAAGATGAAACCAATGCTGTTAAGCAGCAGTTGCGCCGCCAGAATCGAGGTCATGCCGGAAGGGTCATAGACCGGTGCAACCTCGACCAGATCCATGCCAACGATGTTGCCTTGGCTGCGTTTGGCCAGGGCCTGAATGATTTCCAGCACTTCGTAATAGAGGAAGCCGCCGTGACTTGGGGTGCCGGTGCCAGGGGCGATGGACGGGTCGAAACCGTCGATGTCGATGGTGATGTAGTAGTTGATGTTCTGCGGGATCAACGCCAGCACACCTTCGACGCCGAGGCGGCGCACATCACGGACCGAAAGGATCTTCGAGCCGGCCGCGTGGGCGGCTTCATAGTCATCGCGATTGGACGACGACACGTTGCGGATACCCATCTGGGTCATGCCGACGATGTGGTTCATTTCGGACGCGCGGCGCAGCGGGTTGCCATGGCCGTAGCGAACGCCATGACGCTCATCGACGAAGTCCAGGTGCGCATCGAAGTGGATGATGTGAATCGGGCCACGGCCCTCGAACGCCTTGATCACCGGGGCGTGAACCGAATGATCGCCACCGAGTACAACCGGCATGACACCGGCATCCAGAATCTTGCGCACGGCGTATTCGGTGTTCTCGTTACTGGTGACCATGTCGGTGTGCACGATATCGGCGTCACCCACATCGACCATGCGCACGTCGGCGGCGGTCAGGTACATGACGTCATCTTCGTGGTCATAGGCGCCGGCATGGCCGAAGGAAAACAGGGTCGATGCCTCACGAATGCCACGTGGTCCGAAGCGTGCGCCGGAACGCCACTGAGTGCCCATGTCGTTGGGCACGCCGAGGACCGCCACGTCCGCATCCAATGCATCCCAATCGGTGCACACCGGGGATTTGCCAAAGGTGCAGTGACCCACGAATGGCAGGTTCAAGCGACCGGATTCATAACCGTTGTTCGACATTTCAGGCATCTCCAATTCTTGTTATCAGCTAGCGGACTTGGAAGGCGACCGCCGTTGGAATGACTATGGGCGCAGGTTTTCGTGGAAAAAATGCTAAACATCAGATACTCATATCGGCATTACCGATGCATCCACACGCGGGAGGTTCAAGGTGATCCAGCTACACGATGTCGATCTGAAACTGCTCAGGGTGTTTGCCACGATTGTCAGGTGCGGCGGTTTCTCTGCCGCGCAGGCGGCGTTGAATGCCGGCCAATCAACCATCAGCGAACAGATGACTCATCTGGAAACCCGCCTGGGGGTCAAGCTCTGTCAACGCGGGCGCAGCGGCTTTCGCCTGACCGAGCAAGGCGTGGCGATTCATGAAGCCACTCAACGCCTGCTGTCGGCGGTCGAAAATTTCTGCATGGACGCCGACGTGCTCAAGCAGCACATCAGCGGCAAGCTCAATCTGGGGATCATCGACACCACCATTACCGACCCGGACTCACCGTTGCCGCGCACCACCCAGCGCTTCGTGTCGAGGGGACATGATGTGCACCTGAACGTGTACGTCGGCACCCCCGCCGAACTGGAGGAACGCGTACTAGACGGCCGACTGCACCTGGCCATCGGGCACTTTCCGATCTACGTTCCGGGCCTGTTGCACTCACCGCTGTATCAGGAAGCACTGGGGTTGTATTGCGGGCGGCGGCATCCGCTGTATGGCAGCAAGACCGAGGGCGACGAACTGCTCGAAGAGATTGCCGCGAGCCGGATTGTCGTCAGGGGCTACATGCAGCAGTACGACCTGGAACACCTGGGCGTCAGCAAAGCCGCCGCGACCGTGGACAACATCGAAGCGCTGGCGATTCTGCTGATCTCCGGCGCCTATCTGGGCTTTCTGCCGATGCACTTCGCAGCCCAGTGGATCAAGACCGGTGAGATGCACCAACTGGCACCGACGAGCCTGCAACTGATGTCGCCGTTCGACGTGATCACCCGACGTGGCACGGCCCCGCCGCCGATCCTTCAGGCGTTCCTTGAGGATCTGGCCGCCTGTTCGCGCACCACCGGCAACACCTGACAGACGCGGCGCGTGCCGGTCATACTCATTCTGTTTCGCAACCCTTGCAGGCCACCTATGCGCATCCACGTCACCTTCATCGACCGCGTCGGCATCACCCAGGAAGTGCTGGCCCTGCTCGGTGGGCGCCGTTTCAATCTGGATGCCGTCGAGATGGTGCCGCCCAACGTTTACATCGATGCACCCACCCTCGGCGCCGATGTTCTGGAGGAGTTACGCGAGGCCTTTCTTGGCGTCCAGGGCGTGCAAGCGGTGACGATGGTCGACATCCTCCCGGGGCAGCGCCGACGCTTGCAACTCGATGCCTTGCTGGCGGCCAGCACCGACCCGGTGTTGGCGGTGGATGAGCGCGGTCATGTGCTGCTGGCCAATCCGGCGCTGATTTCGCTGTGCGGCCGGGAGCCTGCCGGTGAACCGCTGACGGCACTCTTCGATGATCCCTCCTTGCAACAGACGTTGATCGAACACGGTTATCGCCTGCCCATGCACGAGGTCAGCCTCGGAGGCCAGACACTGCTGCTGGACGCCATGCCGATCACCGATGCCGGCGCCCTGCTGACCCTGTATCACCCGAACCGCATCGGTGAACGGCTCTCGGCGCTGCATCATGACCATGCCGAAGGATTCGATGCGCTGCTCGGCGAGTCCCCGGCGATTCGTACGCTCAAGGCCCGCGCCCAGCGCGTGGCAACGCTCGACGCACCGCTGCTGATTCAGGGCGAAACCGGCACCGGCAAAGAGTTGGTGGCGCGTGCCTGCCACGCGATCAGCGCACGGCATGACTCGCCCTTCCTGGCACTGAACTGTGCGGCACTGCCGGAGAGCCTCGCCGAAAGCGAGCTGTTCGGATACGCCGCGGGCGCCTTCACCGGCGCCCAGCGTGGCGGCAAACTCGGCCTGCTGGAACTGGCCGACCAGGGCACGGTGTTCCTCGACGAAGTCGGCGAAATGTCGCCCTACCTGCAAGCCAAGTTGCTGCGCTTTTTAAGCGATGGCTGCTTCCGTCGAGTGGGTGGCGATCGTGAGGTCAGGGTCAACGTGCGGGTCCTCAGCGCGACCCACCGTGACCTGGAGAAAATGGTCAGCGAAGGCAGTTTTCGCGAGGACTTGTTCTACCGCCTCAACGTGCTCAATCTGCAAGTGCCACCATTGCGCGAGCGTGGTCATGACATCCTGTTGATGGCCAACCATTTCATGCAACAGGCCTGCGCGCAGATCCAGCGTCCGGTCTGTCGCCTGGCGCCCGGGACCTTTCCGGCGCTGCTCGGTAACCGCTGGCCGGGCAATGTGCGGCAGCTGCAGAACGTGATTTTCCGCGCCGCCGCCATTTGCGAAAATCCACTGGTGGACATCGACGACCTCGACATCGCCAGAACAGCGATGGAGCGACGAAACGACGGTGAGGTTGGCAGCCTGGAGGATGCCGTCGAAGGGTTTGAAAAGAATTTGCTGGAACAGCTCTACAGCAGCTATCCCTCCAGCCGTTTACTGGCGGCACGCCTGCAAACCTCGCACAGCGCGATAGCCATTCGTTTGCGTAAGTACGGCATTCCGAACAAGCAATGAAGCCATTGCCGGAGCACAATTCCATCACCAACACTTAACCCTGTGGGAGCGAGCTTGCTCGCGATGGCGTAGTTTCAGGCGACACCTATGTTGCCTGTCACACCGCAATCGCGAGCAGGCTCGCTCCCACAGGGGATATGCATCAGGCAAAATGTCTGCAAATCGATACAGCGTATCGATTTCAAGACAAATCCCTCTCGACGCGTCTGGCCCGGGCTTCGCACCCTCCTCCATGAATGCCTGTATTGATTTCAATACGGCAGCTGCACGTCAACCCTGCTAGAAATATCTCAAACCATTGATTTAAAACAAATAAACAACATTGGCACCACCCTTGCTATCAACCCTCAAGCCACGCTCGTTGCCCGGCACGAGCCTGCCCATCGTCATCCGCCACCAGCAGTGGATGAGTCTGAACAATGAGGAGTTGATATGAGCGAATTGCGTTTTACCGTCGATCACGAATGGCTGCGTCTTGAGAGCGATGGCCTGATCACCGTGGGGATCACCGCTTATGCCCAGCAAGCGCTGGGCGACGTGGTCTTCGTTCAGGTGCCTGAATTGCGCACCTTCGGCGCTGGCGATGAGGTGGCGGTGCTGGAGTCGGTGAAAGCCGCCAGCAGCGTGTACATGCCGCTGGACGGCGAAGTGGTCGAGGTGAATTCGACACTCGAAAACTCTCCCGAATTGATCAACGAAGACGCACTGGGTGAGGGCTGGTTCTTCCGCATGCGCCCCAGCGATGCCAGCGCAATGGACGCCCTGCTCGACCAAGCCGCTTACGAGCGCCTGACCCACGACGACGCTTGAGGACTTCAGCATGACTAACTTCCTCGACACCCGTAATGAATTCATCGCCCGCCACATCGGCCCGCGTGCCGGCGACGAGCAAGCCATGCTCAACAGCCTGGGTTTCGACTCGCTGGAAGCCCTGAGCGCCAGCGTCATCCCCGACAGCATCAAGGGCACCAGCGTCCTCGGCCTCGAAGACGGCCTGAGCGAAGCCGATGCCCTGGCCTTGATCAAGTCCATCGCCGGCAAAAACCAGCTGTTCAAGACCTACATCGGCCAGGGCTACTACGGCACCCACACGCCGTCGCCGATCCT
>NZ_LMCV01000028.1:0-55537 GCF_001424925.1 Pseudomonas sp. Root329
GTATCAAGCTGAAGCTGAACGGACTGAGCCCTGTCGAATACAGGACTCAATTCGTTCAGGCCTAGATCGACAATCGTCCAACTTTTTGGGGTCAGTCCAGAGCGTGGGAACGATCAGGCGGCGACCACCCGATTACGCCCACTTTCCTTGGCCTGATACAGCGCCTTGTCCGCTGCAAACAATAGCTGTTCCAGACTGATCTCGGCGGAGGTGGTCCAGGTACTGATACCGATACTGACAGTAATCGGCGACTCGGCACCTGGCACCAGCGGCAATTGCTCCACTGTCGCTCGGATGTGTTCGGCAATCTGTTGCGCTCCCTGGCTGTCGGTTTCCGCGAGAATCACCGAAAACTCTTCGCCGCCGTAACGGGCGACCAGATCCGCTGGTCGCCTCACATTGTCGGAGATCACCTTGGCCAGCGAGCGCAAGGCATCATCGCCACCCTGATGCCCATGACGATCGTTGAACGCCTTGAAGTGGTCGACATCAATCATCAGCAGCGACAATGGCTGGCCGGAACGTTGAGCGCGAAACCACTCATGACGCAGGACCTGATCCAGCGTTCGGCGGTTGGCCAGGCCGGTCAAGGCATCGGTGGCCGCCAGTTGCGCCAGTTCCTGTTCGGCGTTGTGGCGCAGGCGCAGTTCCCGATTGAGCAGCCAAGTCAGCCAGAGCAGGCTCACGCACAGGGCAATGGTCGCAAAGCTGACCACCGCCGCAGTGCGCTTCCAGGCCGCGAAGACCTCATCACTGGACAGCGCAACGATGACGATCAAAGGCAAGTTTCCGACCTTGGAGAAGGTGTACAAGCGCTTGTCATGGTATCGATCGGACATGCTGGTGAAGCTGCCGTTGCCTTCTTTGACGATGCGCTGGAAATTGGGGCGGTTACTGAAGTTCTTGCCGATCAGCTCTTCGGCCAGACGTGGTTGCTGAGCCAGAAGAGTCCCGTCCTTGCTAATCAGATTGACCGTGCTGTCGCGGCCGATGCTCAAACTGTTGAACAACTGATCGAAGTAACTCAACCGCATGGCGGCTTCGGCTACGCCCAGGAACTCACCTTGGGAGCCGTTCACCCGCCGGCTGAAACTGATACGCCAATCCTGTTCGGGCGACCTGGCTCTGAAAGGGGGACTGATGAACATGCCCGGGTCCGGGTTGTTCACGTGAGACTGGAAGTATTCGCGGTCGGCGTAGTTGCCCTGCCTGGGCTCCACCGAAGCCGAGTCGGCGATCACGTCGCCCTTGTTGTCGAGCAACAAAATGTTGCCCTTGTACGGCGCGGCGCTGGCGCGGTCGAAATAGGCCAGATGGCGAATGGCTGGAGAAACGCTCTTGAGGTCTTCTCGCTGGGAGGCAGCGATCAAACCCAGCAGGGACACATCATAGAGTTCGACATTGCGCAGCACGTCGGCATCGATCAATTGCACGATATTGTTGGCGGCACGAGCGGCGGACAATTCAGCATGGGCGCGTTCGCGGATCAGCAAGAACGCCACGATGCTGAGTATCGCAATCACCAACAACAAACTACCGAGAACCAGAAGCCGCTCCGATCGTGTCGAACGGATCGGATGTTGAGATTTCGCACTGCTCACACTCATGGTTCTGACTTCTGCTAATGAGGCGTTATAAAAGTGTTTTGCAAGACTCAGGCAGAATCCCAGAAACCGTTTGCGTTCGGAGCGCCTGTATAAATCCCGGATAAAAAAAAGGCCAGCAAAACATGCTGGCCTTTTGCTTATTGAAGCTTAGAAGACATTGAGCGGGTAGTCGACGATCACCCGGTATTCATCGGTGTCCTGATCCAGCACGCCGTAACCGTTGCCGCCACGGTTGGTCGCCCATTGCAGACGTAGCGCCAGGTTTTTGGCCTTGCCGCCCTGAACCACATACTTGAGATCAATGTCGCGTTCCCAGTGCTTGGCGTTTTTGCCATCAGCGCTGTACCACGAGGCGTAACCGGGGCTGTCCGGATCGACCTTGGTCAGGTCCAGTTCACCTCGGGAGTAAGAGACGGCCGAGGTCAGGCCGGGCAGGCCGAGCCCGACAAAGTCGTAGGCGTACTTGAGTTTCCATGAGCGTTCGTTCGGGCCGTTGAAGTCCGAGTACTGTTGGGAGTTGTCGAGGTAGACGCTGTCGCCCTGGCTGATGTAGTCGAACGGCGTGTTGCCGTTGACCCGCTGATACGCGGCGGTAACGCTGTGATTGCCCACCCCGACGGTGAAATGCAGGCTGTAGGTGTTGTTGTCGATGTTGCCCAGCAGCGCATTGCCGGTGTCTTGCGTGTGATAGGCATGCAGGCCCGGGTTGAGGCTGACCATATCGTTCAAGGCGTAGGTGTAATCCAGGTCGTAGTAATACTGGTTCCAGATGTCCTTGAGTTCGGAAGCATAGAGGCTGCTGGTCAACCCCGGCAGGCCGCTCCAGGCGACACCGGCCCAGTTCAGGTGCCGGCTTTCGTCACCGTCGGCCAGGCTACCGTAGGACGTGCCGATTCGGGTGTGTCCGCTCTGGTTGTATGGCTTGGTGAAACTGGCCTGACCACCTTCAATCATCCAGCCGTCAAAACTGTGGTTGGTCAGGCTGACGCCGCGAAAGGTCTGCGGCAGCATGCGGGTTTCGCCGCCGGCGATCACCGGGTTGGTGAGGAACAAGTCACCGGCCTTCAGTTCGGTATCGAAGGCACGCATTTTTAGCGTGCCACCCGCCGTCGAGAACGAACCCGGTGCTTTGCCGTTGCCATCGCTGACCGGCAGGATGCTCGAATTATCAGTGCCGCCACCGCCGTCGAGCTTGAGCCCGAGCATGGCGTGGGCATCAATACCGAAACCGACGGTGCCTTGGGTGTAACCCGATTTGAAGAGGCCGAGGAAACCCTGGCCCCATTCAATGTTGTCGTCCGTCTGCTGCAGGCGGTTGCGGTTCATGTAGTAGTTACGGGCGTTGAGGTTGAGGCTCGAACCTTCAACAAAACCTTCGGCGTTTGAGTCGTCTGCGGCGTGAGCAGCAGGCGCCACCGTTGCAGCGATTGCAATGAATAACGGGCTGAATCTAAGAGGGAAACGCACTAGCGGTAAAGCTCCTTGGGTCAACTAAGAGCCTCATTGTTTTGAGACTCCGGATGTTTCTTGTTAGGGAAGACGAACTGAAGCTGTTTAAAACCACAACGAAAAAAAGCCGCTGATAGCAGCGGCTTTGAAGACAACTTTTCAAAGGGAAGAGCCGATGAAAAGTGTCGAGGGAAACAGAGTGATACTGGGCAATCAGCTGTCTTTCTCAACCACTGGCTGGGCCTGAGTGCTCGACGCTTGAGGGGTTTGCGCAGCTTCCTGAGCCTTGGCCGTCATTTCGCTCTGATACTGTTCGAATGCCGCAGCGCGTGCGGAATTTTGCGCGACGAACGTCTGCGACTCTTCAGCGATGGCGAACGGAGACAGAAACAAAGAGGACAAAACGAAAGCGCTGGCAATACCCATAGTATTGGACATCTTTAAACCTTCTTGCTTGGCAAGTGCTGTTTGGTGCGGCAAAGATAAGGGGGATTGGAGAGGGGAAAAAGAGCGGATTCATGAAAGGACTGTTGCGCTTAAGGCAACAGTTGGCCGGCCGGCTGCGGTCCGGGCATCGCGTTGGGGTTAAACGGGGAGGTGAATCCCGAAGGTATTCATGCCGTGATCACTGCGCACAAACACATCCCCGCCGTGCATCAGCGCAATCGCCTTGACGATCGCCAACCCCAACCCATGGTTGTTGCCACTGTTGCTGCGCGACGCATCGACCCGATAAAAACGCTCAAACAATCGCGGCAAATGCTCGCTGGCAATCGGCGACCCAGGGTTCGCAACCCCGATGCTGACCTGATGCTCCTCAACTTCGATCCGCACCTCAATCACCTGGCCAGGCTCGGTGTGCTGCACCGCATTGCTTAGCAGATTAATCAACGCCCGGCGCAGATGAGCAATCTCGATCCGCACCTGAGCGTCACCACTGACCTGCACCTGAACCTGCGCGTCTTCAAGAATGAAATCCAGGTACTCCAACGTCGTTGCCACTTCGTCGGCCAGCGAGGTGGACGTCAGTTTGGTGGCTTTGCTGCCCTGGTCCGCGCTGGCGAGAAACAGCATGTCATTGATGATCGAGCGCAGTCGCTCAAGCTCTTCAAGGTTCGATTGCAGCACTTCAAAGTAGTGTTCGGCGGATCGCCCGCGGGTCAGCGCGACTTGGGTCTGGCCGATCAGATTGGTCAGCGGCGAGCGCAGTTCGTGGGCCACGTCCGCGTTGAACGACTCAAGGCGCGAGTAAGCCTGTTCGACCCGCTCCAGTGTCGAGTTAAACGAATTGACGAACTGTTTCAGTTCCGGCGGTAGCGGCGACAATTGCAGGCGACCGGACAACAGCGGTGGGGCCAGTCGCTGGGCTTCCTGGGACAACTTGATCAGCGGCTTGAGGCCGATCCGCGCCACCCAATAACCGAGGGCCGACGCCAGCAACACACCGATGATCGCCAGGCTGATCAGGGCAATCAGCAAATGGTGCTGAGTTTGCAGAAACGTCTCGGTGTCGATGCCGATCATGAAGCGCAACGGCGGGCGTTGATCCTTGGCCGGGAACTGGCTGACCAGCACTTTCAGCGGATAAGGCTGATCCGGCAGATTCAAGTCGCGCATGCCCAGCGGCCCTTCGGCAAAGGCGCGGATCTGCGGCGTCAGGTTGCCGTATTCGTAGTGCGGATCACCGCTGATGATCCAGAAGCTGATGCGCTTGTCTTCTTCGCCGAGCAGCTTGAGCTTGTTGTTGATCTTCACCCAATGCTCGGGCGTGCCGTAACGCCCGACCGTGGATTCGAGCACGCTGTAGCGCGCGTCCAGTTCAGCCTCGGGCAACAGGCCCAGACCTTTATCGACTTGCTGATACAGCGCCCAGCCGATCAACAGAAACACCAAAAGCGCCACCAGCGTGAACATCCCGCTCAGGCGTAGCGCAATCGAATTACTGGACACCACGGCTCTCCAGCACATAACCCATGCCACGAATCGTGTGCAGCAGTTTCTCGTCGAACGGCCCATCGAGCTTGGCCCGCAAGCGTTTGATCGCGACCTCGACGACGTTGGCGTCGCTGTCGAAATTGATATCCCAGACCATTTCGGCGATGGCGGTTTTCGACAGGATTTCACCCTGACGGCGGGCCAATACGCTGAGCAGCGAGAACTCCTTGGCGGTCAGGTCCAGGCGTGTGCCGGCGCGGGTGGCCTTGCGGCTGATCAAATCTATCCACAGGTCGGCGATGCTCACTTGCACCGGTTCGTGGCCGCCGCTGCGACGCGTCAGCGCTTGCAGGCGCGCTACCAGTTCGAGAAAGGAAAACGGTTTGCCAAGGTAATCGTCGGCACCGTCGCGCAGGCCTTTGATCCGGTCTTCCACACGCTCGCGGGCGGTGAGCATGATCACCGGGGTTTGCTTGCGCGCACGTAATGCGCGCAGTACGCCGAAGCCGTCGAGGCCCGGCAGCATGACGTCGAGGACGATCACCGCGTAGTCGCTTTCCAGCGCCAGGTGCAGGCCTTCGACGCCGTCGCGCGCCAAGTCCACGGTGTAACCCTGTTCCGTCAGGCCGCGGTGCAGATAATCCGCGGTTTTTTCTTCGTCTTCGATAATCAGAACGCGCATGACCCCGCCTCAGTCTGTGGTCGCCAGCACCGGTAGCGGTGCAGGTTTGGGCCGATGGAAAAGCCGCTCAAGCCACAAGTATATGACCGGAGTGGTGAACAACGTCAGCGCCTGGCTCACCAGCAAGCCGCCGACCACCGCGATCCCCAAGGGTTGGCGCAGTTCGGCGCCGGTGCCGTAACCGAGCATCAATGGCAGCGCGCCGAGCAGGGCGGCGAGCGTGGTCATGATGATCGGCCGGAACCGCGTGATACAGGCCTGGTAGATCGCTTCTTCCGGCGGCAGGCCACCCTTGCGCTGGGCTTCGAGCGCGAAGTCGATCATCAGGATGCCGTTCTTCTTCACGATCCCGATCAGCAACACCAGCCCGATCAGCGCCATGATCGAAAAGTCCTGCCCGCAAATCCACAACATGATCACCGCGCCAAGCCCCGCCGACGGCAGGGTCGAGATGATGGTCAGCGGATGCACGAAGCTCTCGTAAAGCACGCCGAGAATGATGTACACCGCCACCAGCGCCGCCAGGATCAGCCATGGCTGACTGGCCAGCGAACTCTGGAACGCCTGGGCCGCGCCCTGGAAGTTGCCGCTCATGGCGGCCGGCATGCCGATTTCGGCCTTGGCCTGGTTGAGCATGATCACCGCATCGCCCAGCGCCACGCCGGGCGCGAGGTTGAACGACAGGTTGGCGGCCGGGAACATGCCGTCATGGGCGATCGACAACGGGCCAACCGTCGGCGCATCGAATTTGGCCAGCGCCGACAGTGGCACCATTTCCCCACTCAGCGGTGAGCGCAGGTAGAAATAGTTGAGGCTTTCGGCCTTGCCGCGCTGCTTGGTGTCCAGTTCCAGAATCACGTTGTACTGGTTGATCTGAGTCTGGAATTCATTGATCTGCCGCTGGCCGAAGGCGTCGTACAGCGCTTCATCGACATCACTGGCGGTCAGGCCGAAACGTGCGGCGGCGCTGCGGTCGATGCTGATGTGGGTGATGCTGCCACCCAGTTGCAGGTCATTGGAAATGTCACGGAACGCCGGGTTACTGCGCAGTTTTTCCGTGAGGCGCTGGGTCCAGGTGCTGAGGACTGCACCGTCGTTGCTCTTGAGCACGTATTGGTACTGCGCACGGCTCGGGCCGGAGCTGAGGTTGATGTCTTGCCCGGCGCGCAGGTACAGCACGATGCCCGGGACTTTCATCAATTGCGGACGAATCCGGTCGATGAACTGGCTGGCGGAGACGTCGCGGTCGCCGCGCTTTTTCAGGGAGATCCAGAAGCGACCGTTGGCGATGGTCTGGTTGCTGCCCGAAACGCCGACCGAGTGGGAAAACGCCGCGACCGCCGGATCCGCGGCGACGATTTCGGCCATCGCCAGGTGTTTTTTCACCATGTCGCCGTAGGAAATATCAGCGGCGGCTTCGGTGGTGCCAAGGACGAAACCGGTGTCCTGTACCGGGAAGAAACCTTTAGGGATGAAGATGTAACCGGCGATGGCCAGACCGAGGGACAGGCCGAACACGCCGATCATCAGCTTCTGGTGGGCGAGGGCGCGGCGCAGAAGTTTTTCATAACCTGCCAGCAAGCGTTCGCCAAACGTAGGCTTGCTGTGGGCGTGATGCACCGGCGCGCGCATGAACAGCGCAGCAAGCGTTGGCGCCAAGGTCAGGGACACCACGACCGAAATCATGATGGTCGAGGTGGCCGTCAGTGCGAATTCCTTGAACAGCCGTCCGACCACGCCGCCCATGAACAGCAGCGGAATAAACGCCGCCACCAGTGAGAAACTGATGGAAACCACAGTAAAACCAATCTCGCCGGCACCTTTGATCGCCGCCTCGCGCATGCCGTCGCCAGCCTCCAGATGACGGTGAATGTTCTCCACCACCACAATCGCATCGTCGACCACAAACCCCACGGCCACCACGATCGCCACCAGCGTCAGGTTGTTCAGGCTGAAACCCATGATGTACATCAGGGCGAAACTGGCGATCAGGGACACACCGAGTACCGCGGATACGATCATCGTCGCCGACCATTGGCGCAGGAACAGCGCCATCACCGCCACCACCAGCAGGATCGCGATCAGCAGGGTGACTTCCACTTCGTGCAGGGAAGCGCGGATGGTCTGGGTGCGGTCGACCAGAACTTTGACCTGCACTGAGGCTGGCAGCATGGCTTCGAGGCCGGGCAGGGCGGCCTGAATGCGATCCACGGTTTCGACGATGTTGGCGCCCGGTTGCCGGGAAATCACCAGGTTCACCCCAGGCTTGTCACCGGCCCAGGCTTGCACGTAGGCATCTTCCGAACCGTTGACGACTTTGGCCACATCCTTGAGGTGAACCGGGGCGCCGTCCTTGTAGGAAACAATAAGTTGGCTGTATTCCTCAGGGTGGAACAACTGGTCGTTGGTCGACAGCGTCGAGATGCTCGACTCGCCGTACAGCGCCCCTTTGGCCAGGTTGAGGCTGGTGTTCTGGATCGCCAGACGAATGTCCGCCAGGGTCAGGCCGATGGCCGCGAGTTTGTCCGCCGAAGCCTGTACGCGAATCGCCGGACGTTGCTGGCCAGTGATGTTGATTTGGCCTACGCCGTCGATCTGACTGATCTGACGGGCGAGCAGGGTTTCCACCAAGTCGCTGAGTTCGGTGCCGGGCATTTGGGTCGAGTTGACGCTGAGGATCAGTACCGGGCTGTCAGCCGGGTTGACCTTCCTCCAGGTCGGCAGGGTCGGCATGTCTTTGGGCAGTTTGCCGGCGGCGGTGTTGATCGCGGCCTGAACTTCCTGAGCGGCGGTGTCGATGCTTTTGTCGAGGGTGAATTGCAGGGTCAGGTTGGTCGAACCCAGCGCGCTGCTCGAGGTCATCTGGGTCACGCCGGGGATGGCGCTGAATTGCACTTCAAGCGGCGTGGCCACCGAAGAAGCCATGGTCTCCGGGCTGGCGCCGGGTAATTGCGCGGCGACCTGAATCGTCGGGAATTCGGCTTCCGGCAACGGCGCGATGGGCAGGCGCGGGAAGGCGATGACCCCGAGCAGCACCAGCGCAAAGGTCAGCAGGATCGTCGCGACCGGATGATCGATGCACCAGGCAGAGATCGAGCCATGACCCTTCATGGTTTCGGCTCCGATTGGACCACTTGCGGTGGATCACTCAGGACCTGGACCGTCGAACCAGGCTTGAGCCGCGACTGGCCGTCGCTGACCAGCACGTCGCCCGGTTTGACGCCTTTGATGATGTCCTGGCCGCTGCCTTGATAGACCATTTGCACTTGTACGGTCTCGACCTTATCGCCGTTGACCCGGTACACGAAATGTTGATCGAGCCCGCGTTGTACGACAGTGGGTGGCACCACCAGCGCATCTTTATCCAGCGCCGTCTGAATCTTTACCGTCACCAACAGGCCCGGCCAGAGCTTCTGTCCGGGGTTGTCGAATTCAGCCTTGGCGCGGATGGTCCCGGTGTTGGCGTTGATCTGGTTGTCGATCAGGGTCAAATGACCTTCGCCTAGCAGATTGCCGGTTTCGCCGTCAGTGTCGGCGCCGATGTAGGCCTTCACTTTTGCACGTTGTGGGTCGCCGATCAGACCCTGCAGGGTCGGCAGCATTTGCTGTGGCAGGGAGAACTCCACGGCGATCGGGTCGATCTGGGTCACCGTGAACAAGCCTTGAGCGTCGGTCATGCGCAGGAAGTTGCCTTCGTCCACCGTGCGAATACCGACGCGACCGGTGACCGGAGAGCGAATCTGTGTGTAGGAGAGCTGCACCTGAGCGGCGTCGATCGAAGCCTGGTTACCTTGGGCAGTGGCTTTGAGTTGGTTGACCAACGCCTGTTGCTGGTCATAAGTCTGTTTGGATACGCCGTCGTCCACGCTCAGTAGCTTGTAGCGTTTGAGGTTGACCAGCGCGACTTGCAATTGCGCCTGACTTTCGCCCAATTGCGCTCGTGCCTGATCGAGACTGGCGCGGATCGAGCGGTCGTCGATGGTGGCGAGCAGGTCGCCTTTGCTCACCAGTTGACCTTCCTTGACCAGGATTTTGGTGAGGATGCCGTCGATTTGCGGGCGCACTACAACGCTGTGCAGGGACAGCACCGAGCCGATGCCGCTGACGTAGCGGGGGACGTCTTTTTCGGTGACGTTGACCACGCGTACGGGAATGGCGGTTGGGGCGGCGAGTTTCGCCGTGACAGGTTTGGTGGCATACCACAGGCCCAGCGCTGCCAGAACGATCAGAAGGGCTGCGAGCAGGGCGGGGTTTTTCTGAATTCGCATGCGAGTGGGGCGCCAGGCTAGGTGGTCGGAGTTTTGTCAGGTTGATACCTTCCTTTATAAACCTCTTAGCCCGTCAGGAAGGTGACTGCTAACTGACGGCGCTGTCAGTTTGGACCTCTGCGGGTCGACGCCGATCCCCTGTAGATACCGTCTTGAACCTCGCCGACCAAGACACAAAACCCGACGGACTCGCTTACGGCTTGAAGCTTGCGGCTCCCGACACAGGTATACTGCCGCCTTTCGCGGCTCGCTGATCGGGCCCGACTCTATTGCATCACCCGGAGCTTTCATGACTTCCCCGACACAACCGCCGGTTGCCGACGCTTTGAGCGACGACCAGGCAGACCTGCCAGACAGCGTCGACTCCAGCGCAGACAGCGAAACCAAAGCCGAGATCCCGGCGTTCAAGTTCCCGTTCAAGCCGGGCGACCTGGCCGCAGCGAAGAACGCCAGCCAGCCCTGGTACAAAAACGGCGCCAAGAACGGCCATACCAAAACCCCCGGTGCAGCGCCTCCCGGTACTCGTCGTTCGATGGGTAAACGCTGAGTTTTAAACTCTGCGATGCCTGATCTAGCCCCTTCGCGAGCTTGCTCGCGAAGGGGGCCGTCAAAGGCAATACACCTTCTGGATCAAGCCGCTCGCAACGAAATAAACGCGTAGTTCACTGGCGCATCCGTCGCCACTTGCGCACCCGCCGCTTGCACTTGCCCGGCAATGTCCTCGCCCGACACATGAAACAACCAGTCAGCGCCTGACTCAGCCAATGGCTGCGCCGCAACCTGATCGATGACCCTCGCAAACGCTGTCATGTCCGGCAGATAAGCGGTAAACCCATCACCCTTCAACGCTGTCGTCCGAATCCCCAACAACGCGCAAATCGCCTCCTTGGTCCGAATGTCATCGCGATCCGCCTGGCGGGAGCGCTGGATTAATCCGACCAGTTCCTGATCCACCAATTCACCACCCACAATCAGATCCGGTCCCTTTTCCCACGACTCGGGAGGACATTCCTTCACGGCAATGTTCAGGGGGATGTGCGGATTGATTTCCATCGGGTAGATGCGGCACACCAGCGGCCGGCGTTCGTAGATGCGGCAGAGGTTGTCTTCGTCAAGATTCCGGCAAGGACCGACGTTGTAGGCGGCAAAGGTGATGGCAATGTATGCCTCGGATGCGCCGCTTCGAACCCTCACCGAGCGGCGTTCGGCGTGTTCGCGTTGCTGTACCGGCAAGCCTAGGCCATTACCCAGGAAACCTTCCACCAGCACGATCACCTGACCGCCATCGGCCGCCCACATCCGGGCTTCGGGCAGGGTCAGGGGCACGTGGTGGTCGTTGCAGCATTTGCCACAGCCTACGCAGGAAAACGTCGTATTCATTGAACGGCCAGTCGCATAAAAAGACATGAAACGGCGACAGAATGCCGCCGCAAAGGCCGCTAACGAAGCAAGTTATGCGCCAGTCACTGCGCTTTGGTGGTGGGGCGGATGGAGTCCCATTCGGAGACGTAAGCGGTTTTGCTTTTCTTGTTGTAGAGACACAGTTCAGTGCCTTGCTGGCCTTTCATGTGTTTTTGCGGGTATTGGCCTTGCAACAGAAGTGCGGTGTAGCCAACCCGGTCATCGAACTGCGCGGCGTTGCCCACGGGTTTGGCATTCGTCAAACCGCTGGCCTTGGTGCAACTGGCGAGCACGGCTTTGTCGTCAGCGGCCCAGGCGTCGGGGCTGGAGGCGTGGGTCTGGGTGGCGAGGGCGGCGAGGCAGAGGAGGGTCAGGCTTGCTGCTTTCATGGGGGCGGGCATCCTTGGGGGTGTTTTGGCCAAGGTTGGAGTATGCCTGATGGTTTCAGGTTGAATGTGTCGGCCCCTTCGCGAGCAAGCCCGCTCCCACATTTGCTCTGCATCGGACACAGATTTTGTGTACGACGAAGATCCATTGTGGGAGTCAGGCCGGAACCGGTTCCCGGCGGACCACGCGCATTCCGGCGTTTTCATACAAACGCTGCGCTCTAAGGTTGTCTTCCAATACCTTCAAGTCGACAAAACCTTCGCGCCGCTGCTGAAATATCTTGAAAGCATGCAGCAGCAATGCGCGTCCTAATCCTTGCCCCTGAGCCCGTGGATGCACCACCAGGTTTTTGATGTAGGCGCTGGTCCAGCACTGGCACACGCCGACGATACCTTCGGCATCCAGAGCGATAAAGCACAGACTCGGATCATATTCAGGATCGGTTTCAAAACGCTGTTGCCAGACGTCGAGTGCCGGCACGCGACCGCCACCTTGCTGATAGCCCAGTTCCATCAAACGATGAACGGCTTCTGCCAGTTCGGGGCGGTAGTCGCTGAGGACGATTCCCTGAGGCCAAGCAATCGCAGGCACAACTTCAGCGAGGTTGCGCCGCATTAGAAAGCAGAAGTCCTTGCTCAAGCCTCAATGACCTTGTTCAGCGACAGCCTTGGCTGCTTCGATCAGGCACTTGGTCAGTTCTGGCGAGGAGAACTTGGTAAGCACTGCGTTCGCGCCGGCAAGACGGGCCTTTTCGCTGTTCATCGCACTGTCCAAAGAGGTGTGCAGCAGAACATAAAGGTGCGAAAAGTCCGGGGTTTCGCGCAAGGTGCGGGTGAAGGCGTAACCGTCCATCTCTGACATTTCGATGTCCGAGACGATCAGGTTGATCTGCTGGGCCGTGCCTTGCAGGTCCAACAGGCAGTCAATGGCTTCCTTGGCGCTGCGGGCGGTGTGGCATTGCAGGCCGAGGTTGCGCAGGGTGTGCACCGATTGCTGCAACGCCACCTGGCTGTCATCGACCACCAGAATCCGTGCGTTGCCGAGTACTTCGGCGTCTTCCATGCTCAGTTCGGTCGGGGCCGTTTCGATCTGCGCCGGGGCGATGCCATGGATCACTTTTTCGATGTCCAGCACCTGTACCAACGTACCGTCGACCGAGGTCACGCCAGTGATGTACGAGCGCACGCCGCCAGAGCCAAAGGGCGGCGGACGGATGTCGGTGGTCAGGCAGTGGACGATCTTGCTCACGGCTTGAACGTGCAAACCCTGCTTGGAGCGGCTGACATCGGTGACG
Source organism: Pseudomonas sp. Root329 (assembly GCF_001424925.1). Taxonomy (NCBI): domain Bacteria; kingdom Pseudomonadati; phylum Pseudomonadota; class Gammaproteobacteria; order Pseudomonadales; family Pseudomonadaceae; genus Pseudomonas; species Pseudomonas sp. Root329. The sequence goes on from NZ_LMCV01000028.1 coordinate 13,024, forward strand.
ATCAGGCAGCCACCGTTCGGGTCTTCCAGCGGCCGTTCGCCGATGGCGCGGCTGAGGTCGATCACCGACAACGAGGCACCGCGCAGGGTGGCGATGCCTTTGACGTGGGGATGCGACTCCGGCAGCTTGGTCAGCGGCGGGCAGGGAATGATTTCACTGACTTTCAGCAGGTTGATCGCCATCAGCTTGCCGCTGCGCAAGGTAAACAGCAGAAGCGAAAGTGAATCTGCGCGGGCTTTATTTGAAGACATAAAAACCTTCTGTGGAAAAAGGTGATGGGCGACCGCTAGGATCGCCAACAGCTATCGATGCCGGGTTATCGACTTGTTGCGGGCAGGCTTTAGGGTTTTTCCGTCGCCAGACCGGTCAGTGCGATCCCTGTAGCAGCTGCCGAAGGCTGCGTCCGGCTGCGAAGCAGTCGTAAACCCTGTCCCCGGTGCATCAGATACAACACGGTGAATCGTTTGGCGAGGACTGCGTCCTCGAACGCAGCCTTCGGCAGCTGCTACAGGGGATCGAGTTACTTCATGCCCAAGCGTTTGGCCATCCTTCCAAGATTCGCCCGATCCAAGCCTAGCTCACGCGCCGCACTCGCCCAATTGTTATGGTGCCGTTCCAGACAGGCGTCGATCAGTCGACGCTGATAATCCTCGGTCGCCGCCCGCAAATCTCCCGAGACCAAAGCCGCAGGGCTGACAGGGGCTGGCTCGGTTGCAAGCTCAACGCTGCCAGTGGGCAAATCCAGATCCGCCGCGCTCAAACTCAGAATCTTCGGCCGTTCCTTGCAATTACCCAGCGCCTTCAAGGCACTGCGGCCAATCAAGTGCTCCAGCTCCCGCACATTGCCCGGCCAGGCATACGCCAGCAATGCAGCTTGGGCATCGCTGTTCAGGCGCAGGCTGTTGAGGCCCATGCGTGAACGGTTCTGCTCCAGAAAATAGCCGCTGAGCAACAGCACATCCCGCCCACGGTCACGCAGTGCTGGCACCAGCAACGGATAAACGCTCAGGCGGTGATAGAAGTCGGCACGGTAGCGGCCGCTGCGCACTTCCTCGGCCAGGTCGCGGTTGGTCGCGGCGATCAGTCGTACGTCGACCAGATGCTCTTTATCCGAGCCCAATCGCTGCAGCTGACCGCTTTGCAGGACTCGCAGCAATTTGGCCTGGACGGTCAGGGACAGCTCACCGACTTCATCGAGAAACAGCGTGCCGCCATTGGCCAGTTCAAACTTGCCGCGCCGATCGTTCATCGCGCCGGTGAAGGCGCCGCGGACGTGGCCGAACAGTTCGCTCTCCACCAGCGTGTCCGGCAGCGCGGCGCAGTTGAGGCTGATGATCGGCTTGTCGGCCCGAGGCGATGCGGCGTGGATGGCTTGGGCGACCAGTTCCTTGCCGACCCCGGTTTCGCCGGTGATCAGCACGGTCAGATCGCTGCCTCCCACCAGATTGATTTCTTCCACCAGCCGTTTGTGGGCCTTGCTCTGGCCAATCATCTCGCGGTTCTGCTGGCCGCTGGCTTGTCGGTAAACCTCGGCACGCTGATGTTCGTCTTCGACACGATTGGCCAGCCGTTCGATGCGCTCGGCGGCGTTGACCGTGGCGGCGGCGAGGCTGGCGAAGGCTTCCAGGGCGTCCAGTTCGATCGGTTCGAAGCGCTCTGGATCGAGTGCGTCGAGGGTCAGCAAACCCCACGGACGTTCGTCGATAAACAGCGGGCAACCCATGCAGTCGTGGACTTCCAGATGATCATCGAGGCCATCGATCAGTCCGTCGTAAGGGTCGGGCAAGTCGCTGTCGGCGGCGAAACGGGTCGGGCCGTGGCTGCTGAGCAGCGCTTCGAAACGCGGGTGTTCGCTGACTTTGAAGCGTCGGCCGAGGGTGTCGGTGCTCAATCCGTCGACGGCCAGTGGCACCAGCCATTCGCCATCGAGGCGCAGCAGGGCAGCAGCATCGCAGGGGAGCAGGGCGCGCATGGCTTCGAGCAAGCGCCGATAACGCTCGCCTTCGGGGAGTTCGCGGGACAGGTCGGCGACCAGTGGTAGCAGGGTGGTGAGCAAGGCTTTTGCAGTCATAGTGACTCCGTGTAGTCGGTATGACTATAAGTCAGGGTGTGTCGATATGACTATAAAGAATTTAACATGTTGATTTATAAGGTTTTATTTTGTGGCACGGAAACTGATAAGTACAAGGCAATCAGTTAGCAATCCAAGTAGTTCAGGAGTCGCCTTATGCTTAGCGTTCAAGACCGTGCAATCGTCAAATCCACCGTACCCTTGCTGGAAAGCGGTGGCGAAGCATTGATCACTCATTTCTACCGCATGATGCTGTCCGAGTACCCGGAAGTTCGCCCGCTGTTCAACCAGGCCCACCAGGCCAGCGGTGATCAGCCGCGCGCTTTGGCCAACGGTGTCTTGATGTATGCGCGGCACATCGACCAACTCGACCAGTTGGGCGACCTGGTGGCCAAGATCATCAACAAGCACGTGGCCCTGCAAATTCTCCCGGAACATTACCCAATTGTCGGCGCCTGCCTGCTGCGAGCCATCTCCGAAGTGCTGGGCGACGAGATTGCCACACCTGAAGTGATGGCCGCCTGGGGGGCTGCCTACGGTCAATTGGCCGACATCCTGATCGGCGCCGAAACCAGTATCTACGACCAGAAGGAGCAGGCACCGGGCGGCTGGCGCGGAGCGCGGGAATTCATCGTGGTGGCCAAGGTCGAGGAAAGCGCGGAAATCATCTCGTTCTACTTCGAACCGGCCGACAAAGGCCCGATTCTGGCAGCAGAGCCGGGCCAGTACATCGGCATGAAACTGATTCTTGATGGCGAAGAGATTCGTCGTAACTATTCACTGTCGGCCTTGGCCAACAAGGGCCAGTACCGGATCAGTGTCAAACGTGAAACCGGTGGCCGCGCCTCCAACCATCTTCATGATCAATTGCATGTGGGCTCCAGCATCCAGCTGTTCCCGCCATCGGGCGAGTTCACCCTGACCGACAGCGACAAACCGTTGGTGCTGATCAGCGGCGGCGTCGGCATCACTCCGACCCTGGCAATGCTCGAAGCGGCGCTGGCGACCGAGCGGCCCGTGCACTTTATCCACTGCGCGCGTAACGGTAGCGTTCATGCATTCCGCGACTGGATCGATGGCTTGGCCGAGCGTCATCCGCAACTCAAACGCTTCTATTGCTACGACGAAGATGATGGCGTGAGCCCGGCGGCGCACAAGGTTGGCCTGTTGAGCCAGGAGCAACTGGGCGAGTGGTTGCCGCAGCAGCGTGACCTGGACGCTTACTTCCTCGGACCTAAAGGCTTCATGGCAGCGGTCAAGCGCCACCTGAAAGCGCTGGGTGTACCGGAGAAGCAAAGCCGTTACGAATTCTTCGGGCCGGCTTCGGCGCTGGAGTAACGCTAACGCCCGGTACTCTGTGGCGACGGAGCAAGCTCCCTCGCCACAGGTTTCAGCCCTTCAGTTCCTTCAAATGTTTGTACACCGTTGCCCGCCCCATGTTCAGCACGTTCGCCACATAGTTGGAGGCGCTTTTACCTTTGAAGGCGCCTTCGGCGTGCAGTGCCAGCACCAGTTCGCGCTTATGGTCACGGGTCAGCAGGTTCAGGCTCAGCTGACGCTCGCGCAGCCAGGCGTGGAGGAAAGTGTTGATCCGCTCCTGCCAGTCATCGCGAAACAGCGAGTCCGGTTGCGGAATCAACTTGCTCGGTGACAGGAACAGATCCAGTGCAGCCTTGGCATTTTCGAACAACGAAATATTCAGATTAATGCACAGCACCGCCAGCGGATGACCTTCGCTGTCGCGCAGCACACTGCTCAGGCTGCGAATCTTCTGGCCATCCCAATTGAGCTTTTCGTACGGCCCGATGTTTCGTTCGCTGATCTCTTCGCTGAGCATGTCCTCCAGCGCCGAGTCGTCACCGATTTCCCGTTTGGACAGGTTGTTGGCGATGTAGTCGACCTTCTGTGTGCGTAGATCGTGCAGCACCACCTCGGCGTGAGGAAAGAACAGCGTGGCGATGGCATCGGCGATCGCGCGGAAGTTGTCCAGCGGCGAGCTCTTCAATACAGAGTCATCACCGGCTGGTTCTTGTTCTTGGGCGTTCATAAAGTGGAGCTCCAGACAGCATCAGCGCCCCGTCAAAAAAGGGCGCTGGAAGTTTGCCGCAATCGTGTCGACACGTCACCTGCGTCCGAAAGTCAGCCCAGTCGCGACGGGGAGAGCATCTGGGTGTTCAGACCGAAGCGAGTCAGTTGCTCGGGCAAGGCTTCACCGCGTACTAGTGCAGCGCTGGCCTGGCCCATGGCCGGCGAGGTCTGGATGCCATAACCGCCTTGTGCCGCAACCCAGAATAACCCCGGCACCTGCGGATCGAAACCGGACAGCAAATCACCGTCGCTCACGAAACTGCGCAAGCCGGCCCAGGTGCGGGTCGGACGGCGGATGGTCAGGGTGGTGGCTTCTTCGATCTGGTAGATGCCCATTGCGATGTCCAACTCTTCGGGCTGCACGTCGTGCGGTTCCACCGGGTCGGCGTTGGCTGGCGAGCCGAGGAACATTCCGGCGTCGGGCTTCATGTAGAAGGATTCATCGAGGCTGACCAGCATTGGCCAGTGGTGGATGTCCACGCCCTCGGGGCCGGCGAAGATGAACGCCGCACGGCGCTTGGGTTGCAGGCCCAGTGGTTTGGCACCGGCCAGCTCGCCGATTTTGTCGGCCCAGGCGCCTGCCGCGTTGATGATGATCGGGGCGCTGAAGGTTTGACCGCTGGTTTGCACGTGCCACACACCTTCGGCGTCACGGGACAGGCTCAGGACTTCGCTGTCGGTATGAACTTCGCCCTTGTTGCGTCGGATACCGCGCAGGTAGCCCTGGTGCAAGGCATCGGTGTCGATGTCGCTGGCAGTCGGGTCGTAAATCGCACCATGGACTTTTTCCCGGCGCAGGATCGGCAGGCGCACGCAGGCCTCCTCGGCGCTGAGCAGCTGCATCTCCGGCACCGTGGCTTTGGCGCTCAGGTATTGATTGTTCAGTTCGGCCGGGTCACCGGTGAAGTCCACGGTCATCTCGCCACGCGGGGTCAGCAGCGGGTGTTCGCAGAAACCGGCCGGCGGCGCGTCGAAGAAGTCGCGGCTGGCCTGGGTCAGCGCCCGAACTTGAGGCGTGCCGTAGGCGGCGGTGAACAGCGCGGCTGAACGTCCGGTGGAGTGGTAAGCCGGATGGGACTCGCGTTCGAGCACGATCACTCGGGCGTGCTGCGACAACCAGAAACCGGTGGAAGCACCGGCAATCCCGCCGCCGATGATGATGAAATCTGCCTGGCTCATGAACATCTCCTGATGGGCGCAAAGGCCGAAAATTGTAGAGATCCCTTGTAGGACTGTAGGAGCTGTCGAGTGAAACGAGGCTGCGATCTTTTGACTTTGCTTTATAAGGCAAGATCAAAAGATCGCAGCCTCGTTTCACTCGACAGCTCCTACAGGGTTTGTGGTGTTAGCGCTGTAGGCGGTAGATGGCATTCGCCAGCGCGATGTCTTCCAGGCCCAGGCCAATGGAGCGGAAGAACACATGACGGTCGTAGTCGGGGCGCTGGACTTTTTCGCTGAGGAGATCGGGCAGGTCGCCGATGATCGCGCCCTTGTCCCAGCCATGTTGTTCACCGGCAATCAGCATCTCGCCGGCCGAGCCCGGGGTGGTCAGACGATAATCGCAGAACACTTGCATGTCATTGAGGCTCTGCGGCGGCACTTCGTGGGCCCGCGGTGCGTTGGTGCTGATGGAGGTGATCAGCGCCGGTTTACTCAAGCTTGAAGGGTCGATCACCGGGCCAGCGGACGAGGTGCAGAGCATGATCACGTCGGCGTCTTGAACGGCCGCTTCACGACTGTCGACGATAGTCAGCCGAGGATCGAGACTTTGGAGCTGTGCCAATACGTCGGGATTCTTGTCGCTCAGGCTCGGCGAGTAGAGGCTGATGCTCTGCCAGTCGCGCAGGCCTTTGACGTAGTGCAAGTGCGCCTGGGCGACCTTGCCGCTGCCGATGATCGCCAGACGTTGGGCCTTCAGCGGGGCGAGGGCGTCGACCGCCACGGCGGTTGTTGCGGCGGTGCGCGCCGTGGTCAGTTCGCCGGCATCGCAGAGCAACAGCGGCTGGCCGGTCTGCATCGACATCAGCAGCGTCCAGGCGGTCACCAGCGGACCTTGTTCACGCACGATGTATGGCGAAGTCTTGACCCCGTAAACGCCGTCTTCGGCCAGCACGCCCAAGTAGTTGATGAAGTCGCCAGCACCCTGCGGGAACTCCACCAGTTGCTGTGCCGGTTGCACGGCTTGCCCGGCGGCCAGGTCGCGGAACAGTTTGCGCAGGATCTGCGGCACGTCGACCTGCGCCAGCAGCTCACGAGCCTGAGGTTGGGTGATCACATAAGGCGTACTGGTCATGGTCGGCTCCGGGAGCTGGAAGTAAACTAATTTGTCCATTATGGACTTTTAGTTGTCTCGATCAATGTCCGGACGAAAAAAAAGCGCAGTCCGTTTCCGGCTGCGCCTCTTTTAGTGCGACCCGCGTTACGGGCGCTTGCGCTCAACCGCCCGCAACAGATGCGTCGGTGGCGTTTCGCAGCTGATCTTGCGACCCAACAGCGCCTCGATGGACGGTAGCTGGTAGGAGTCATCTTCACCGGCAAAACTGATGGACACGCCATCGGCGCCGGCACGACCGGTACGACCGATGCGGTGCACGTAGTCGTCCGGGACTTCCGGCAGGGTGAAGTTGATCACGTGGCTGATGCCGTCGATGTGAATGCCGCGACCGGCCACATCGGTGGCGACCAGGACGCGGATCTTGCCTTCGCGGAAACCTTCCAGGGTCTTGATGCGCTTGTGCTGCGGCACGTCGCCGGACAGCTGCGCGGCGTTGACGCCGTCACGCACCAGACGTTCTTCGATGCGCCGCACTTCATCCTTGCGGTTGGCGAACACCATCACCCGCTCCCAACCGTTGTCGTTGACCAGGTTGTAGAGCAGTTTGTATTTGTCGGCACCGGCCACGGCGTAGATGTGTTGCTCGACGTTTTCGCTGGCCACGTTCTGCGACTCGATCTCGACGATCGACGGGTCGGTGGTCCATTGCTTGGCCAGGTTCATCACGTCTTCGGTGAAGGTCGCGGAGAACAGCAGCGTCTGACGCTCGTTCTTCGGCGGGGTCTGGCGAATGATCTGACGCACTTGTGGGATGAAACCCATGTCGAGCATCCGGTCGGCTTCGTCCAGGACCATGACTTCGACCATGTCCAGGTGCACGTCGCCGCGCTGGTTGAAGTCCAGCAGACGGCCCGGTGTGGCCACGAGGATGTCGCAATGACGGGCTTCGAGGTGCTTGAGCTGCTTGTCGAAGTCCATGCCGCCAACGAACGTCATGACGTTGAGGCCGGTGTACTTGGTCAGGTCGGCTGCGTCCTTGGCGATCTGCACCACCAGTTCACGGGTCGGTGCAATGATCAGCGCCCGCGGCTCGCCCATATAGCGTTCTTTCGGCGGCGGGGTTTCCAGCAACTGGGTGATGATCGAAATCAGGAATGCAGCGGTTTTGCCGGTGCCGGTCTGGGCGCGACCGATGGCGTCTTTGCCTGCGAGGGTGAAGCCAAGCACTTGCGCCTGGATCGGCGTGCAATACGGGAAGCCCAGGTCCTGGATGGCGTGCATCAGTTCGGGGGCGAGTTTGAAATCGTGAAAACGGGTTTTGCCTTCCTGGGGTTCGACGGCGAAGTCTTCGAGTTTCCAGGGAATAAGCGGTGCTTTTGGCTTGGGTTCGCGACGCGGTCGGGCAGGTTTCGCAGCTTCGCTGCTCGGTTCTTCAGAGGCTTGAGCCTCAACGGGTTGGACGGCCGGTGTGGTCATCGGCTCGTGCTTCGGTACCGCTACGGTTGCGGTCCGGCCAGACTGATTACCGTCGGTGCGGTGGCTGGGATGGTGAGACGGAGCGCTGGAGACTGGCGCGAGCTGCTCAGTCTCGCTTTTACCGAACATTTTCTTGAGTGCTTTGAGCACGGTCATCTCATCAATTGGTTAAGGAATATACGCCGGCCAGTGTAATGCAAGAATCGGGCGCGGCGTAGTGGGATGGATCAATGGGCTGCTTTTCACATAAACCGTTAACGCAAGCGCTCGGCGAGCCAGACACCAATGTCGCGAATCTCTTCGGGTAACACTTCGTGACCCATTGGGTATTCCTGCCATGTCACGGTGACACCATGCTGCTTTAAATACTCGTAGGCGGTGCGGCCCATGGAGTTTTGAACGACGTCATCGTACTGGCCGTGTAAAGACAGCACGGGAATGCGCTGCTGGCTGGCGGAAAGCTCCAGTTCATCGCTGAAGGTCGGTGCATAGGTAGAGAGGGCAAGTACGCCACCCAGCGGCCCCTGCCATTTCAGAAACGCGGTGTGTAACGCCACCGCGCCACCTTGGGAAAACCCTGCCAGGAATATCCGCGAGGCGTCTATTCCGATGGCGCGCTCCACTTCGATCAAATTGACGGTCCTCTGCGCCGACTCTTCCAGCTGCTCGCGGTTGATCGCGCGCGCGGGGCTCATGGCCAATATGTCGTACCAGCTCGGCATTTCGTAACCACCATTGATGGTCACGGCGCAGGTCGGTGCCTGAGGGAGAACGAAGCGGGTGGTCAGCAGGCTTTCCTGCAACGCCTCGGCCACCGGCAAGAAGTCGTAGCGATCGGCGCCCAGGCCGTGCAGCCAGATAACGCAGGCATCTGCGGGCTTGACGGGTTGAAGAATCAAGGGCTCGGTCATGGTTGCTCCAATGTTGTGCAGACGCTCTCATTGGGTGCGAGGCCCGAGTGCACGTCTGGTTGATCAGTTAATAAGATGTCGCAAGGCTACAAGTTTTGCTATTGACCTGTCGCTAAATCGCTTCAGCGAGCGGTCTGGTACGGGCTTTGCTATGGGGAAACGGTGCAACCCATCTCGCGCCTTGCGGTAACACTATCAGTGTACTGCTGGCGGTGGGATAGCAAAGAATCCGGTGATGGATGTTCGCCAGTGGCCGCTACGGGCTTCGCGAACGTGAAAGGGCTACAGCCCGTTCGGCCGATTGGTGAGAAGTGAGTTGTCCATGATGTGGATTTTCTCCTACTAGACTCATAGCGCAGGTCTTACGTCGGTTGACCCCAAAAAAAGCCAACACGGGTCAACAACGCCTCATAAGGGTGCGACTGGACTCAAGCTCCGACACAACAAGAGCAAAACTGGAGGTTTGAATGAAGATGTTGAAATCCACCCTGGCTATCGTGACTGCAGCCGCAGTACTCGGTGTCAGTGGGTTCGCTCAGGCGGGTGCAACCCTGGATGCAGTGCAGAAGAAAGGTTTCGTACAGTGCGGCGTCAGTGACGGTCTGCCTGGCTTCTCGGTACCGGACTCGACTGGCAAGATCATCGGCATCGATGCTGACGTCTGCCGCGCTGTGGCCGCTGCCGTTTTCGGCGATGCGACCAAGGTCAAATTCAGCCAGTTGAACGCCAAAGAGCGCTTCACCGCGCTGCAGTCCGGCGAAATCGACGTGCTGTCGCGTAACACCACCTGGACCAGCTCCCGCGATTCGGGCATGGGCCTGGTGTTTGCCGGCGTTACTTACTACGACGGCATCGGCTTCCTGGTGAACAACAAGCTGGGCGTGAAGAGCGCTAAAGAGCTCGACGGCGCCACCATCTGCATTCAAGCCGGTACCACCACCGAGTTGAACGTTTCCGACTACTTCCGCGGTAACGGTCTGAAATACACCCCGATCACCTTCGACACCTCCGATGAAAGCGCCAAGTCGCTGGAATCCGGTCGTTGCGACGTGCTGACCTCCGACAAGTCCCAGCTTTACGCACAACGCAGCAAGCTGGCGACCCCGACCGACTACGTCGTTCTGCCGGAAACTATCTCCAAGGAGCCTCTGGGCCCGGTCGTGCGTAAAGGCGACGAAGAGTGGTTCAGCATCGTCAAGTGGACCCTGTTCGCCATGCTCAACGCTGAAGAAATGGGTATCACCCAGAAAAACGTTGAAGCTGAAGCCAAAGCCACCAAGAACCCGGACGTCGCTCGTCTGCTGGGCACTGACGGTGAATACGGCAAAGACCTGAAAGTGAAGAAAGACTGGGTCGTGCAGATCGTCAAGCAAGTGGGTAACTACGGTGAAGTGTTCGAGAAAAACCTCGGCAAGGGCACTCCACTGGCCATCGACCGCGGGCTGAACGCTCTGTGGAACAACGGCGGCATTCAATACGCACCACCAGTGCGCTGATGGTTCTATCACCCGGTGGGCCAACCACCGGGTGATGTTCTGTTCCATTATTTGCGGGGCACTTCATGCAAAATTCAATCGGCGCACCAAAGCAGAGGCTCAGCCTCAGCGATCCAAAAGTGCGTGCGTGGCTATTTCAGATCATCACCATTGTGGCGGTGGTCTCGATGGGCTGGTATCTGTTCGACAATACGCAGACCAACCTTCAACACCGGGGCATTACCTCCGGCTTCAGCTTTCTGGAGCGCAGTGCCGGTTTCGGCATCGCTCAACACCTGATCGACTACACCGAATCGGACAGCTATGCCCGGGTGTTTGTCATCGGCCTGCTCAACACGCTGCTGGTGACGTTCATCGGCGTGATCCTGGCGACGATCCTCGGGTTCATCGTTGGTGTGTCACGGCTGTCGAAGAACTGGATCATTGCCAAGCTGGCGACGGTGTATGTAGAGGTTTTCCGTAACATTCCGCCGCTGCTGCAAATCCTGTTCTGGTACTTCGCGGTGTTCCTGACCATGCCGGGGCCACGCAACAGCCATAACTTCGGTGACACCTTCTTTGTCAGCAGCCGTGGCCTGAACATGCCGGCCGCGTTGACGGCAGACGGTTTCTGGCCGTTTGTGGTGAGCATCGTCGTGGCCATTGTCGCCATCGTGCTGATGAGCCGCTGGGCGACCAAACGCTTCGAAGCGACCGGCGTACCGTTCCACAAGTTCTGGGTGGGCCTGGCGCTGTTCCTGGTGATCCCTGCGCTGTGCGCATTGATCTTCGGCGCGCCGCTGCACTGGGAAATGCCGAAGCTGCAAGGCTTCAACTTCGTCGGTGGCTGGGTACTGATCCCGGAACTGCTGGCGCTGACCCTGGCCCTGACCGTATACACCGCGGCGTTTATCGCCGAGATCGTGCGTTCGGGCATCAAGTCGGTCAGCCACGGCCAGACGGAAGCGGCGCACTCGTTGGGATTGCGCAACGGTCCGACCCTGCGCAAGGTGATCATCCCGCAAGCCCTGCGCGTGATCATTCCACCGCTGACCAGCCAATACCTGAACCTGGCGAAGAACTCCTCGCTGGCGGCCGGTATCGGTTATCCGGAAATGGTCTCGTTGTTTGCCGGTACGGTGCTGAACCAGACCGGGCAGGCGATCGAGGTGATTGCTATCACCATGAGCGTGTACCTGGCGATCAGTATCAGCATTTCCCTGCTGATGAACTGGTACAACAAGCGCATTGCGCTGATCGAGCGGTAAGGAAAAGCGCATGACGACTCATACTTTCAAACCTGACATGCCCCCACCGAGCAAAGTGTTCGGGCCGATGGCGTGGATGCGCGCGAACATGTTCTCCAGCTGGCTCAACACCGCGCTGACCCTGTTCGCGTTCTACCTGATTTACCTGATCGTTCCGCCGATCCTGCATTGGGCCATTCTGGATGCCAACTGGGTCGGCACCACCCGCGCCGACTGCACCAAGGAGGGCGCCTGCTGGGTGTTCATCCAGCAGCGTTTCGGCCAGTTCATGTACGGCTACTATCCGGTGGACCTGCGCTGGCGCGTGGACCTGACCGTGTGGCTGGCGGTCATCGGCGTGGCACCCTTGTTCATCTCGCGTTTTCACCATAAAGCGGTATATGGCCTGAGCTTCCTGGTGCTGTACCCGATCATTGCCTACTTCCTGCTGCATGGCGGATTGTTTGGCCTGACCACCGTGGCGACCAGCCAGTGGGGCGGCCTGATGCTGACGCTGGTGATCGCCACCGTCGGTATTGCCGGTGCTCTGCCGCTGGGTATCATCCTGGCGCTGGGCCGTCGTTCGAACATGCCGGCTATTCGGGTGGTCTGCGTGACCTTCATCGAATTCTGGCGCGGCGTGCCGTTGATCACGGTGCTGTTCATGTCCTCGGTGATGCTGCCGTTGTTCCTGCCTGAAGGCATGAACTTCGACAAACTGTTGCGGGCACTGATCGGCGTGATCCTGTTCCAGTCGGCCTACGTCGCCGAAGTGGTGCGTGGCGGTCTGCAAGCGATTCCCAAAGGTCAGTACGAAGCGGCCGCAGCGATGGGCCTCGGTTACTGGCGCAGCATGGGCCTGGTGATTCTGCCGCAAGCCCTGAAGCTGGTGATCCCTGGCATCGTCAACACCTTCATTGCGCTGTTCAAGGACACGAGCCTGGTGATCATCATCGGCCTGTTCGACTTGCTCAACAGCGTCAAACAAGCCGCCGCCGACCCGAAATGGTTGGGCATGGCCACCGAAGGCTATGTGTTCGCGGCCCTGGTGTTCTGGATTTTCTGTTTTGGTATGTCGCGCTATTCCATGCATCTGGAACGCAAGCTCGACACTGGCCACAAGCGTTAGGAGTTCTGTAATGAGCGAAGCAATCAAAAAGCCTGCAAGCCCTGAAGGCATTATTCAGATGCAGGGCGTGAACAAGTGGTACGGCCAGTTCCACGTGTTGAAAGACATCAACCTGAACGTTAAACAGGGCGAGCGTATTGTCCTGTGCGGCCCGTCGGGTTCCGGCAAATCCACCACCATTCGTTGCCTCAACCGTCTGGAAGAACACCAGCAGGGCCGCATCGTGGTCGATGGCGTGGAGCTGACCAACGACCTCAAGCAGATCGAATCGGTCCGTCGTGAAGTCGGCATGGTGTTCCAGCACTTCAACCTGTTCCCGCACCTGACCATCCTGCAGAACTGCACCCTGGCGCCGATGTGGGTGCGCAAGATGCCCAAGCGCAAGGCCGAAGAAATCGCCATGCATTACCTGGAACGCGTCCGCATTCCGGAGCAGGCGCATAAATTCCCGGGGCAACTGTCCGGCGGTCAGCAACAGCGTGTGGCGATTGCCCGTGCCCTGTGCATGAAACCGAAAATCATGCTGTTCGACGAACCGACCTCGGCACTCGACCCGGAAATGGTGAAAGAGGTTCTCGACACCATGATCGGCCTGGCCGAAGACGGCATGACCATGCTCTGCGTGACCCACGAAATGGGCTTCGCCCGCACTGTGGCCAACCGCGTGATCTTCATGGACAAGGGCGAAATCGTCGAACAGGCTGCGCCGAACGACTTCTTCGATAACCCGCAGAATGAGCGCACCAAGCTGTTCTTGAGCCAGATTTTGCATTGATGCCTGGCTGACTCGAAACTCAAACCCGGCCTCGCGCCGGGTTTGTTTTTTGTACTTCTGGTGCTCAGGACACGGTGAGCGTTTCATGTTCCTTGTGCACCGTATCCTTGAAACCCCTCAAGTCCGCTCCTTCACCCAGGGTTCTCGCATCCGCGAGCAAGTGCGGATAGCGATCAAGCAAGCGCATCAGCACCATCAGTGCTTTGGGTGGAAGCAGTTCGCCGCGCTCGTAACGAGAAAACGCGTTGTGTCCGCCTCCGGACAACAGCAAAACTGCTTCTTTTTGCGACAGATGCAGTTTGCGGCGGATGCGCTTCATTTCGTTGCCGATCATTTGTCTGCCGGCGAGGACCAGTTCGTCACCTGCGTCTGAGTAACGCTTCGAACAACCGGCGTCGAGTATGACTTCCCCGCAGGCCTGGCACTCCCAACCGGACAACTCATCGAGCCGTCGCTCCATTCCCTTGACGCTCAAGGTTTCGCCGCGACCTTCGAAGTGCCGCATTCCCTCGCGCGCGCCGCAACTGAAGCATTGTTTTGTATTCATGGGTTTTTCTCCTTGAAGGAGATCACCGGAGGTTCACTGCCTGAGCAATAAGTGACCTTGATGTAAATCTCCAGATCGTGCGAAGTAACGTGGTAGACGTCTTGCCAGATTCGATGATCCTCATAGGTGGTCATCGATTTGTACAACATGTTGCGTTGAAGTTTGAGAATGATTTCTTGCATCTCTGTGATGTCCAGGCCGAGTGCAAAACCGGTTCTCCGGGCAATATGTGTAAACGCCCTGTCTCCAAGCCGCATAACGTCAGCTTTTATCACCGCCAGGTTGTAATGGGGTGTGTTCTTTTCCATAAGAAGCCGCTAACCCTATCCCTAAAATTACCCTTAAAGGGTAATTTTGACTAATCGAAAATCCCGCTCCATTTCCCTCTCCCTGACCGTAGGCGGTTGCCGTCCTACACGTAGCTGACTAACATGTCAGAAAATTCATCCTATGATTGGATGAAAGGGCGAATTCCATGTCAGACATTTCTCCATTAGTTAAACGATCCCTGGTCGATCAGGCGCTGGACCAGCTCCGCCTGCGCATCACCGAAGGCGTCTGGACGGTCGGCCAGCGTTTACCCACCGAACCTGAGCTGTCCGCCGAGCTGGGCATCAGCCGCAACACCGTGCGTGAAGCCATGCGCGTACTGGCGTTTTCCGGGTTGATCGAAATCCGTCAGGGCGACGGCAGTTACCTGCGGGCGGTGGTCGATCCGCTCGACACCCTGAAGGCGTTGTCCCGCTGCTCCCACGAGCAAGCCCGGGAGACTCGGCACATTCTGGAAGTCGAGGCCATCGGCCTCGCCGCGTTGCGCCGTACTGATGAAGACCTGGCGGCATTGCGCGAGGCGTTAGGCGTCAGTGGCAGTCACTACCACGGCGATCTCGACACGTATATCGCCTGCGATCTGGTGTTTCACCGGCGTTTGGTGGACGCCGCGCATAACCCGACGCTCAGCGAGCTGTACCGCTATTTCTCCAGCGTCGTCGGTGCGCATTTGCGCGAAACCCTGAACATTTCCCCTCGACGCCAAGAGGTGTTCGACCTTCATATCGCACTGCTTGATGCCGTCGAGCAACGCGACCCGGAACGGGCCAAAGCCCTGTCGAGGCAGTTGATCAATGAACCTTGAAACCGAGAACCCCATGTCCAGCCAGCAGGTCAACAACAGCAGCATTCCCCAGGCCAAGCGCACGGCGGAGCTCGAAGAGCTGCTGATCGACGCCGAGGCGGATGACGAACAGGTCCAGCAAAGTCACCCGATCCTGCGCCGCCCGTGGTTGCTGTTGCTGGGTCTGATTCTGGTGGCGCTGAACCTGCGCCCGGCGCTGTCGAGCATGGCGCCGATGCTCAGTGAGGTTTCGAAAACCCTCGGTTTGTCGGCAGCCCAGGCTGGTTTGTTGACGACGTTGCCGGTGCTGTGCCTCGGCTTGTTTGCACCGCTGGCGCCCGTGCTGGCACGACGTTTCGGCGCCGAGCGAGTGGTGTTGGGCATTCTCTTGATGTTGGCCGGTGGGATCATCCTGCGCAGTTCGTTCGGCGAGATCGGCCTGTTTGCCGGCAGTGTGCTGGCCGGCGCGAGCATCGGCGTAATCGGCGTATTGCTGCCCGGCATCGTTAAACGCGACTTCGCGAAACACGCGGGCACCATGACCGGCGTCTACACCATGGCCCTCTGCCTTGGGGCGGCGATGGCCGCGGGCGCGACCGTGCCGTTGAGCGAGCATTTCGACAAGAGCTGGGCCTTGGGCCTCGGCTTCTGGGTGGTTCCGGCATTGGTCGCGGCGATTTTCTGGTTGCCACAAGTCGGCCAGAAACACGGCGCGCACAACGTCGCGTATCGGGTTCGCGGTCTGTTGCGTGATCCACTGGCCTGGCAAGTGACGCTGTACATGGGCCTGCAATCTTCTCTGGCCTACATCGTGTTCGGCTGGTTGCCGTCGATCCTGATCGGTCGCGGCCTGACACCGACCCAGGCGGGTCTGGTGCTGTCAGGCTCGGTCATCGTTCAGTTGGCGAGTTCACTGGCGGCGCCATGGCTGGCGACGCGTGGCAAGGATCAGCGTCTGGCGATCGTCATCGTCATGCTGCTGACCCTTGGCGGCTTGTTCGGTTGCCTCTACGCACCGATCGAAGGCTTGTGGGGCTGGGCGATCCTGCTCGGTCTGGGGCAGGGCGGTACGTTCAGTCTGGCGTTGACCCTGATCGTGCTGCGTTCGCGGGACGCCCATGTCGCGGCGAACCTGTCGAGCATGGCCCAAGGCTTCGGTTACACCCTGGCGTCCATGGGGCCGTTCGCGGTCGGCATCGTGCATGACTGGACCGGCGGCTGGAACGCCTTGGGCTGGATTTTCGGCATCATCGGCCTTGGGGCGATCATAGCTGGTCTCGGCGCCGGACGTTCGCTGTACGTCCAGGTCGAAAGCGAAAGGGTCTGACAGCCGCACACTATCGGTATTCGGCTCACGAATGCCGATAGTGTTTCGCGCCTTTGTTGACTATCGTGCAGGCAATCTTTTGAAACCACTTTGCGCATCTATTTGCACATCCAGAGGGAGCCTGTCCATGAGTGATGCCCACAACGCTTTGATCACCCAGTTCTACCAAGCCTTCCAGCGCCTGGATGCCGAGGCCATGAGCGCCTGCTATACCGACGATGTGGTGTTCAGTGATCCGGCGTTCGGCGAATTGCACGGCCGCGATGCAGGCGACATGTGGCGAATGCTTACCACCCGGGCCAAGGATTTTTCCCTGACGTTCGATAACGTGCGCAGCGATAAGCGCACGGGCGGCGCCCATTGGGTGGCGACGTACCTGTTCAGCCAGACCGGCAACACTGTGGTCAACGACATTCAGGCACGTTTTGTTTTTCGCGACGGCAAAATCTGCGAGCATCACGACAGCTTCGATCTGTGGGCCTGGTCCCGACAGGCGCTGGGTTTCAAGGGGCTGTTGTTGGGCTGGACGCCGGCGGTGAGAAACGCCGTGCGCGCGCAAGCCTTGAAGGGGCTGAAGGCATTTCAGGCCAGTCGCTGATAAGATCGCGGCTTGTTTCTTACAAGCCTTGATCGTCACGTGAACACCGCCAGCGAAACTTCCGTCATCGCCGCCGAACCATCACTGCCCGTCAGCAAACCCTGGTTCGTCTACCTCGTTCGCGCGGCCAATGGTTCGCTCTACTGCGGGATCAGCGATGATCCCGTGCGCCGTTTCGCCACCCACCAGAGTGGCAAGGGCGCGCGATTTTTTCTCTCCAGCCCTGCCGTGGCACTGGTCTACACCGAAGCCTGCCGCGATAAAGGCGAAGCGCTGCGTCAGGAACGGCTGATCAAAAAACTCAAGAAAAGCGCCAAGGAATGCTTGGTGGCTACTGCTGCTGCGGGCTTATCAATCTGACTGATAAGTGCCCATCAGGCAGATGGCTGGGCTGCTCAGGGAATGCGCGCTAAGCTGCGGATTCCCAATCCGTGCGGCGGAGCCGAGCATGTCCGAGTTGATTTTGCATCATTACCCGACGTCCCCTTTCGCCGAAAAGGCCCGCTTGCTGCTGGGCTTCAAGGGGCTGTCCTGGCACTCGGTGAAGATCTCGCCGGTGATGCCAAAACCCGATCTGACCGCGCTGACCGGCGGCTACCGCAAGACGCCGGTGTTGCAGATTGGCGCGGATATCTATTGCGACACGTCGCTGATCGCCCGTCGTCTGGAGCAGGAAAAAGCCTTGCCTGCGTTCTTCCCGGAAGGCCAGGAAATGATCGCTGCGACCTTCGCCGCGTGGGCGGATTCGGTGGTGTTCCAGCACGCGATCAGCCTGGTGTTTCAACCGGAATCGATCGCCGTGCGCTTCGGCAAGTTGCCGCCGGAGGCGATCAAGGCGTTCATTGCCGATCGCGCGGAGTTGTTCAGCGGTGGCAGCGCCACACGGTTGCAGGCAGAACAGGCCCGGCATCAATGGCCGACCATCATGACGCGTCTGGAGCAACAGCTTCAGCGTGAGCAGGGCGACTTCCTGTTCGGTGAGCCGTCGATTGCCGACTTCGCCCTGGCCCATCCGTTGTGGTTTCTAAAAGCCACGCCCGTTACGTCACCGTTGGTCGATGCTTATCCTGCGGTTACGGCGTGGCTGGGTCGCGTGTTGGGCTTCGGTCATGGCGCGTTCAGCGAAATGACCTCCGAGGAGGCGCTGGAGGTTGCGCGCAATGCCACACCGGCCGCATTGCCGGATGAGCAATTCGACGAGCCGAATGGTTTTGAGGTTGGCCAGCAGGTGGTCATTGCCGCCATCGATTATGGCGTTGACCCGGTGGTGGGTGAGTTGTTGTTTGCGGGCAGTGAAGAATTGATTCTGCGTCGTGAAGACGAGCGTGGCGGCGTGGTGCATGTGCACTTTCCGCGGTTCGGGTTTCGCATCGAAAAACACTGACGTACAAAAATGTGGGAGCGAGCCTGCTCGCGAAAGCGGAGTGTCATTCACATTGATGTTGAATGTCCCACCCTATTCGCGAGCAGGCTCGCTCCCACATTGGTTACTTCAGTGCCGCGAGAATCTCATCCGGGTCATACCCGCGAATCAACGTCCCATTCACATCGATCAGCGGTATCCCGCGTCCACCCAGCGCTTCGTAGGCCTTGCGCGCCTCGGCATCCTTCTCGATATCGAACTCCTTGTATGGAATGCCCTTCTGATCGAGAAAGCGTCGGGTCAGTTTGCAGTAGCCACACCATTCAGTGGTGTAGAGCACGACGTTGGCCTTGGCCTGAGTCTGCTCGGACACCACCTGTGCCGGATGGAACACCCGCTCGATCTTGCCCCAGTTCTGGTAGACCACAACCACCAGCAGGATCAGCAGGAACTTCTTCAGTACGCCGCCGAGCATCAGTTACGTCGCTTGAGCTGATCGGTGAGCTGGGTCGGCAGACCTTTGATGATCAGCGTGCCGGCTTCTTCGTCGTATTCGATCTTCGAGCCCAACAGGTGCGCTTCGAAGCTGATGGACAGGCCTTCGGCGCGACCGGTGAAGCGGCGGAACTGGTTGAGGGTACGTTTATCTGCCGGAATCTCCGGCGACAGGCCGTAGTCCTTGTTGCGGATGTGATCGTAGAAAGCTTTCGGGCGCTCTTCGTCGATCAGCTCCGAGAGTTCTTCCAGGCCCATGGGTTCGCCCAGTTTTGCCTGGCTGCTGGCGTAATCCACCAGGGTCTTGGTCTTCTCGCGGGCGGATTCTTCCGGCAGGTCTTCGCTTTCGACGAAGTCACTGAAGGCCTTGAGCAGGGTGCGGGTCTCGCCGGGGCCGTCGACGCCTTCCTGGCAGCCGATGAAGTCGCGGAAATACTCCGAAACCTTTTTGCCGTTCTTGCCTTTGATGAACGAAATGTACTGCTTGGACTGCTTGTTGTTCTGCCACTCGGACACGTTGATCCGTGCCGCCAGGTGCAGTTGGCCCAGGTCCAGGTGCCGGGACGGGGTCACGTCCAGCTGATCGGTCACTGCAACGCCTTCACTGTGGTGTAGCAGGGCGATCGCCAGGTAGTCGGTCATGCCTTGCTGATAATGCGCAAACAGCACGTGGCCGCCCACAGAGAGGTTCGACTCTTCCATCAGCTTTTGCAGATGTTCCACCGCCACCCGGCTGAACGCTGTGAAATCCTTGCCGCCATCGAGGTATTCCTTCAGCCAGCCGCTGAACGGATGCGCCCCGGACTCGGCATGGAAGAAACCCCAGGCCTTGCCTTGTTTGGCGTTGTAGCTCTCATTGAGGTCGGCAAGCATGTACTCGATGGCGCTCGACTCGGCCAGTTCGGAATCGCGAGCGTGGAGAACTGCAGGTGTGCCGTCGGGTTTTTTGTCGATCAGGTGGACGATGCAATGGCGGATCGGCATGGGCTTCTCGGCTGATTGAAGAGAGGAGGGCGTGCTCCTCCAAAAAAGTGCCAAGTGTACCGCAACCATTGGTTTTGGCGCGGCACGAAGGGCAATTCGCAGGTGTCCGATGGCGCTTATGCTGTTTTTTACAGTTTTAGAGCAATAAAGCTGACCAAATGGGTAGCTAGAGGCGGATATTTCCCCGTCTCTGTGCTAGTTTTGCCCGGTCTTACGCGAAGTCACTGCGTTAAGCGTGCATTCAGCATTTGTCAGGTCGAACCAAACCCTGATTTCGGTATCTATAACCCCGACTCGTCGTGGTTATGGCCGAGGGTGCCAGATCCAGAAGATCGGGCTCGATGGCTGACACTGCACTCTGCAATCCATATGAATTTGATAGGGAAGGAACATTACATGGCTCTTACTAAAGACCAACTGATCGCCGACATCGCTGAAGCTATCGACGCGCCAAAAACCACCGCGCGTAACGCTCTGGACCAACTGGGCCAAATCGTTGCCGATCAGCTGGAAAACGGCGGCGAAATCACCCTGCCAGGTATCGGCAAGCTGAAAGTGACTGAGCGTCCTGCCCGTACCGGCCGCAACCCTTCGACTGGCGCTGCCATCGAAATCGCTGCCAAGAAAGTTATCAAGCTGGTTGTGGCCAAAGGCCTGACCGACGCTGTTAACAAGTAAGACGCAGTAAAAAAAAGCCGTGCTCCGGAGTGATCCGGGCACGGCTTTTTTGTGCCTGCGATTCAGCGACTGACCGAGGGCCAGTCGCTGTTTCAGTGACTAATCAGCTTTTGCGAGCCCAACGTTCGCGCCAGACCTGCTGCTCGGATTTGGTCTGGAAGGTCCAGGCGACGAAGCGGCTTTGCTTCTGGCCCTGAGACATTTCCACAACCTGGCTTTCCAGTACACCGGCCTTTTTCAGCGCCGTCTGGATCGCCGGCAGGTTGGAGGCTTTCGAGACCAGGGTGCTGAACCAAAGCACTTTGTGTTGGAAATGCGCGCTCTCGGCGATCAGTTGCGTCACAAATCGTGCTTCGCCACCTTCACACCACAATTCTGCCGATTGACCGCCAAAGTTCAGCACTGGCAGTTTGCGTTTTGGATCGGCACGGCCCAGGGCGCGCCATTTCCGCTCGCTGCCCTTGGTCGCTTCGTCCATCGAGGCGTGAAACGGCGGGTTGCACATGGTCAGGTCAAAGCGTTCGCCGGGTTCGAGCAGGCCCAGCAGAATGTGCTTGGGATTGCTTTGTTGGCGCAACTGGATGGCTTTGTTCAGCCCGTTGGACTGCACGATGGCTTTGGCAGCGGCCACGGCCGTCGGGTCGATTTCCGAGCCGAGGAAGTGCCAGCGGTAGTCGCTGTAGCCGATCAACGGATAGACACAGTTGGCGCCCATGCCGATATCCAGCACCTTGACCGGTGCGCCGCGCGGGATCTCGCCGTCGTTGACGCTGGCCAGCAGGTCGGCCAGGAAGTGCACGTAATCGGCACGGCCCGGAACCGGAGGGCAGAGGTAATCGGCCGGGATGTCCCAATGGGCGACGCCGTAGAACGACTTGAGCAACGCCCGGTTGAACACCCGCACCGCGTCCGGGCTGGCGAAGTCGATGCTTTCCTTGCCGTACGGATTGATGATCACGAACTTCGCCAGTTCCGGCGTGGTTTTGATCAGCGCCGGGAAGTCGTAGCGACCCTGATGGCGGTTGCGCGGATGCAGGCTGGCCTTTTCACGCGGTTCCACGGCTTTGGCCGGGGTGGCGGAATCAGGCTTTTTGCGCGCAGGTCTTGGTGTGCGGGGGGCGTTCATGGGCGTGGTCGATTCGGGTATGGCTAAAAGTGGCGGGTATTGTCCCACATCCAGCCGCTGCGAACCCAATTGTGACAAACAGCACAATCCCCCTGTGGGATTTGTGGTGTAGGGGGAAAGTGATGGGCACAAAAAAGGGAGGCCGTTTCGGGCCTCCCTTTTTCATTGCGATTTGCCGTTACAGGCTGGCAATCCGCGCATGCTGCTCGGCCAACTTGCCCAAAGCCTGTTCAGCTTCAGCCAGTTTGGCGCGTTCCTTCTCGATGACTTCGGCCGGAGCCTTGTCGACGAAACCGGCGTTAGACAGCTTGCCGCCCACGCGCTGAACTTCACCCTGCAAACGCAGGATTTCCTTGTCCAGACGCGCCAGTTCGGCGTCTTTGTCGATCAGGCCGGCCATCGGCACCAGCACTTCCATCTCGCCCACCAGTGCAGTGGCGGACAGCGGTGCTTCTTCGCCGGCAGCCAACACAGTGATCGATTCGAGGCGAGCCAGCTTCTTCAGCAGGGCTTCGTTCTCGGTGAGACGACGCTGATCTTCGGCGCTGACGTTTTTCAGGAATAGGTTCAACGGCTTGCCTGGACCGATGTTCATCTCGGCGCGGATGTTGCGCGTGCCGAGCATCAGTGTCTTCAGCCACTCGATGTCATCTTCGGCAGCCTGGTCGATGCGTGCTTCAACGGCCACTGGCCACGGTTGCAGCATGATCGTCTTGCCTTCGATACCGGCCAGCGGCGCGATGCGCTGCCAGATTTCTTCGGTGATGAACGGCATGAACGGGTGTGCCAGACGCAGCGCGACTTCCAATACCCGAACCAGCGTGCGGCGGGTGCCGCGCTGACGTTCGACCGGAGCGTTTTCGTCCCACAGCACAGGCTTGGACAGTTCCAGGTACCAGTCGCAATACTGGTTCCAGATGAACTCGTACAAAGCTTGTGCGGCCAGATCGAAGCGGAACTGATCGAGTTGACGGGTCACTTCAGCTTCGGTGCGTTGCAGCTGCGAAATGATCCAGCGATCCGCCAGCGACAGCTCGTAAGCCTCGCCGTTCTGACCGCAGTCTTCGCCCTTGTCCAGAACGTAGCGCGCGGCGTTCCAGATCTTGTTGCAGAAGTTGCGATAGCCCTCGACGCGGCCCATGTCGAACTTGATGTCGCGACCGGTGGACGCCAGCGAGCAGAAGGTGAAACGCAGGGCGTCGGTGCCGTAGCTGGCAATGCCGTCGGCGAACTCGTCGCGGGTCTGCTTCTCGATCTTCTTCGCCAGTTTCGGCTGCATCATGCCCGAGGTGCGTTTCTGCACCAGGTCTTCGAGCTCGATACCGTCGATGATGTCCAGCGGGTCCAGGACGTTGCCCTTGGACTTGGACATCTTCTGGCCCTGGCCATCTCGCACCAGGCCATGAACATAAACGGTCTTGAACGGAACCTGCGGTGTGCCGTCTTCGTTCTTCACCAAGTGCATGGTGAGCATGATCATCCGGGCAACCCAGAAGAAAATGATGTCGAAGCCAGTCACCAGCACGTCGGTGGAATGGAATTTCTTCAGGAACTCGGTCTGCTCAGGCCAGCCGAGCGTCGAGAACGTCCACAGACCCGAACTGAACCAGGTGTCGAGAACGTCGTTGTCCTGTTGCAGCGCCACGTCCGGGCCGAGGTTGTGCTTGGCACGTACTTCGGCTTCGTCGCGACCGACATAGACTTTGCCCGACTCGTCGTACCAGGCCGGAATCCGGTGGCCCCACCACAGCTGACGGCTGATGCACCAGTCCTGGATGTCGCGCATCCACGAGAAGTACATGTTTTCGTACTGTTTCGGCACGAACGCGATGCGGCCGTCTTCAACAGCAGCGATAGCTGGCTCGGCCAATGGCTTGGTCGACACGTACCACTGGTCGGTCAGCCACGGCTCGATGATGGTGCCGGAGCGGTCGCCTTTCGGCACTTTCAGCGCGTGGTCGTTGACGCTGACCAACAGGCCGGCAGTATCGAATGCAGCAACGATCTGCTTGCGCGCTTCGAAGCGGTCGAGGCCGGCGTATTCGCCTGGGATCTTGCCGTCGATGCTTTCGTTCAGCGTGCCGTCGAGGTTGAACACCTGGCAGGCCGGCAATACAGCAGCGTTCTTGTCGAAGATGTTCAGCAGCGGCAGGTTGTGGCGCTTGCCGACTTCGTAGTCGTTGAAATCGTGGGCCGGGGTGATTTTCACGCAGCCGGTACCGAATTCAGGATCGCAATAATCATCGGCGATGATCGGAATGCGGCGGCCGACCAGCGGCAGCTCGACGAATTTGCCGATCAGGGCTTGGTAGCGTTCATCGTTCGGGTTAACCGCTACGGCGGCGTCGCCAAGCATGGTTTCCGGGCGAGTGGTCGCGACGATCAGGTAATCGTTGCCTTCAGCGGTCTTGGCGCCGTCGGCCAGCGGGTATTTCAGGTTCCACAGGAAACCTTTCTCGTCGTGGTTTTCCACTTCGAGGTCGGAAATCGCCGTGTGCAACTTGGTGTCCCAGTTGACCAGGCGCTTGCCGCGGTAGATCAGGCCGTCTTCATGCAGGCGCACAAAGGCTTCTTTAACGGCTTCCGAGAGGCCGTCGTCCATGGTGAAACGCTCGCGGCCCCAATCCACGGACGAGCCGAGACGGCGGATCTGACGGCTGATGTTGCCGCCGGACTGATCCTTCCATTCCCAGACTTTCTCGAGGAATTTCTCACGGCCCAGGTCGTGACGACTCTGGCCCTGAGCTTCGAGTTGACGCTCCACCAGCATTTGCGTGGCGATACCGGCGTGGTCGGTACCCGGCTGCCACAGGGTGTTACGACCCTGCATGCGACGGAAACGGATCAGGGCGTCCATGATCGCGTTGTTGAAGCCGTGACCCATGTGCAGGCTGCCGGTGACGTTCGGCGGCGGGATCATGATGGTGTAGGACTCGCCCGCGCCTTGCGGGGCGAAGTAATTCTCTGACTCCCAGGTGTTGTACCAGGAAGTTTCAATGGCGTGCGGCTGGTAGGTCTTATCCATGCGCGGCGGGACCCTATTGGCATTTATTCAGGAAAAGCCGGCAAGTATAGCGGGGCATGGGGCGTAGGGCGAGCAGGTGCGGACCGGGCGCATCATCAAAAACGACGCAAATCAAATGTGGGAGCGGCGGTGCGGCGATCCGACTTGCTCGCGAAGGGGCCATCACCTTCAACATTGATGTTGGCTGATACATCGCTTTCGCGAGCAAGCCCGCTCCCACAGGAGGCGGGGGTTATTCGTATTGGCTAAGGAGGCGTTCCATCCGCGCGCTGAGGCGGCGCTTGATTTCGGTTTCGATGTGCGGGGCGAAGTCGTCGATCACGTCTTGCATGATCAATTGCGCGGCGGCGCGCAGTTCGCCATCCAGGTGCAGCAGGTCGTCGGGGCCTTTGCTGGCGGCGGGTGCCGGTTGGGCGGCTGGGGCAGCAGGAGCGGGTGGCGCCGGTTCGAGAATTGGCGGGCTGGCGCCGACGGTATCGAACAGCATCGGAATCTGTTCCTGATCACCTTCCTCGACCGTGTCGGTGAGCAAGGGCGGTTGCAGGTTGTCATCGCCGAGCAGTTGGCGGATCGACTCAAGGTCATCCAGCAGGTGCGCGGACTTTTGCTGCGGTTTTGGAGTGTCCATCGGAATGCTCAGAGTCGCTGTAAACGGTGATCTTGCAGAGGATAGCCCTGTTCGCGGTAGAAACGGAAACTCTCCCGCGCAGCCGTACGAATCGTCGGATCTTCCACCACCACTTCCGCCACGCGGGCGAACCTGTTGGCGAATGCCGGGACTTTCAGGGCGAGATTGACCAACAGGTCCTGATGCGGGCCGCAGTCATCGCCAAGACCCAGCACAATCAAACCGTCCGGCTCATTTTCAGCGGGGCCGTGAGGCACAAAGCTTTCGCCCTTGAAGGCCCACAGGCGCGCATCGAGATCGTCGCGTTGGGCGGCATCGCTGCAATGCAGATAGATGCGGTGGCCCATGCGCCAGGCTTTTTCGGTGAGCTTGCAGGCAAAGTCCAGCCGCGCTGAAGGATCGGCGCTGGGCAGGATATAGAAGTCGACTTTGGTCATTGCGGTTCCTGAGCCAAGGGCGGCGTCACCCGCAGGTAACGCCCCCTGGGTCATCGGTTTCAGGCTTTGGCGCGGTCCAGCAGGTATTGGGTCAGCAACGGAACCGGACGGCCAGTGGCGCCCTTGTCCTTGCCGCCACTGGTCCAGGCCGTGCCGGCGATGTCCAGGTGCGCCCAGTTGAGGTTCTTGGTGAAGCGCGACAGGAAGCAGGCAGCGGTGATGGTGCCGGCTTTCGGGCCGCCAATGTTGGCGATGTCGGCGAACGGGCTGTCCAGCTGTTCCTGGTACTCATCGAACAGCGGCAGTTGCCAGGCGCGATCGTCAGCCGATTGGCCGGCGCTCAGCAGTTGGCCGATCAGCTCGTCGTTGTTGCCCAGCAGGCCCGACGTGTGGGAACCCAGTGCAACGACGCAAGCACCGGTCAGGGTGGCGATGTCGATCACCGCTTGCGGCTTGAAGCGCTCGGAGTAGGTCAGGGCGTCGCACAGCACCAGGCGGCCTTCGGCGTCGGTGTTGAGGATTTCCACGGTCTGGCCGCTCATGGTGGTGACGATGTCGCCGGGACGCGAAGCGTTGCCGCTCGGCATGTTCTCGGCGCAGGCCAGGATGCACACCAGGTTGATCGGCAGTTTCAGTTCGAGCACGGCACGCAGGGTGCCGAATACGCTGGCAGCGCCGCCCATGTCGTACTTCATTTCATCCATGCCGGCGCCCGGTTTCAGGCTGATGCCACCTGTGTCAAAGGTGATGCCTTTGCCGACCAGTGCATACGGCTTCTCGGATTTCTTGCCGCCGTTGTATTGCATGACGATCAGGCGCGGTGGCTGGGCGCTGCCCTGGCCGACGGCGTAGAACGAGCCCATGCCCAGGTCCTTGATCTTCTTCTCATCGAGGACTTCGACTTTCAGGCTCTTGAATTCTTTGCCCAGGTTCTTCGCTTGCTCACCGAGGAACGTCGGGTGGCAGATGTTCGGCGGCAGGTTGCCCAGGTCGCGGGTGAATGCCATGCCGTTGGCGATGGCGGTGGCGTGGGCCACGGCGCGCTCGACTTCAGCCTGGGCAGCCTTGATGGTCACCAAAGTGATTTTCTTCAGGGCGCGAGGTTCGGCTTTCTGGCTTTTGAACTGGTCGAACGTGTATTCGCCGTCCACCAGGGTTTCGGCCAGCAGGCGGGTTTTGCCGTAGCTGTCACGGCCTTTGACCACGACTTCGTCCAGGGCCAGTACCGCGTCGCTGCCGCCCAGGCCTTTAAGGGTATTGAGGATGCCGGCGATGATTTTGCGGAACGGGCGGTCGCCCAGCTCTTCGTCCTTGCCTACGCCGACCAGCAGCACGCGTTCGGCCTTGAGGTTCGGCAGGCTGTGCAACAACAGGCTCTGACCGACTTTGCCAGCCAGGTCGCCGCGCTTGAGCACAGCGCTGATGGCGCCACCGCTCAGTTCGTCGAGTTGTTTGGCAACGGCGCCGAGCTTGCGGCCTTCGCCGACGGCGACCACCAGAGTGGCGGTTTTCAACGTTTCTGGGCTAACGCTTTTTACAACCAGTTCCATGTCCGGGTCCCTGAATTAATGGTCAACACGCAAGTGTTCGACGGCATGCGTTCGAACTTGCTTATAAATAGAAAGACGCAGGTCACGGCCCGCGACAAAGGCCGCAGTTTGAACCTCGTGCCCTGAGCCTGACAACCCTCGGTTGTACGATCTTCAGCGCATTACCCGCCTGCTTGAGCATGCGCAGTGACAGGCGCACCCAATCACAGGATAATGCGCCATCTTTTTCGGCGGCTCTGCCCTGCGGGCTGTCTGATACGTTTGCTTGTTTGGCCGCCTTAGCCTGACAACCCTGGAGTGTCTGGTTTGATCGTCTTCCGTTATCTATCCCGCGAAGTCCTGTTGACCTTGAGCGCCGTCAGCGCCGTGCTGTTGGTCATCATCATGAGCGGTCGCTTCATCAAATACCTCGCCCAGGCGGCCTCTGGTCTCCTGGATCCGGGCTCGCTATTCCTGATCATGGGTTTCCGTCTGCCGGGCTTCCTGCAATTGATTCTGCCGTTGGGCCTGTTTCTCGGGATCCTGCTGGCCTACGGTCGCCTGTACCTCGAAAGCGAAATGACCGTGCTGTCGGCCACCGGCATGAGCCAGCAGCGCCTGTTGGTCATGACCCTTTTTCCAGCCACCCTGGTTGCACTGGTGGTGGCATGGCTGAGCCTGAGCCTGGCGCCACAAGGCGCCAATCAATTCCAGTTGCTGCTGAACAAGCAGGATGCCCTGACCGAGTTCGACACCCTCGAGCCGGGTCGCTTCCAGGCGCTGCGTGACGGGACACGGGTGACCTACACCGAAACGCTGTCGGATGACCGCATCAACCTCGGTGGCGTGTTCATTTCGCAGAAGAACGTCAATTCCGATAACAAGGATCGCGGGATTTCCGTGCTGGTGGCCGAGAAGGGCCGTCAGGAAATTCGCCCCGACGGTAACCGTTACCTGATTCTCGACAACGGCTATCGCTATGACGGCAATCCGGGACAGGCTGATTACCGGGCGATCAAGTACGACGAGTACGGCGTATTGCTGCCCAAGCCGGACGTCAGCGATGAAGTGACCGACCGTGACGCGATGGCCACCAGTACCCTGATCGCCAGCGATGACATTCGCTCCCGCACCGAGCTGCAATGGCGTCTATCTCTGCCATTGCTGGTCTTCATCGTGACCCTGATGGCGGTGCCGCTGTCGCGGGTCAATCCGCGTCAAGGCCGTTTCCTCAAGCTGCTGCCGGCGATTCTTCTTTATATGGCTTACCTGAGTATTCTGATTGCCGCTCGTGGCGCCCTTGAAAAAGGCAAGATTCCGGCTGTTCTGGGGTTGTGGTGGGTTCACGCGATCTTTCTGGCGATTGGCCTGGGCTTGCTCTATTGGGAGGCAATGCAATTGAAATTGGCGAGTCGCCGCAGCGCGCTGGAGATGGCTCGTGGATAAGCTCGATCGCTACATTGGTAGCAGCGTGTTCGTGGCAATTCTGGCGGTACTGGGGATCATTCTCGGTCTGGCGACGCTGTTCGCGTTCATCGATGAAATGAGTGAGGTCAGCGATACCTACACCCTGCTCGACGTGTTGAGTTATGTCCTGCTGACCGCGCCGCGTCGTCTATACGACATGTTGCCGATGGCTGCACTGATCGGTTGCCTGATCGGCCTCGGCAGTCTGGCCAGTCACAGCGAGCTGACCATCATGCGCGCTGCGGGTGTGTCGATCGGGCGCATCGTCTGGGCGGTCATGAAACCGATGCTGGTTCTTATGGTGGTAGGTGTGCTGATCGGCGAATACGTTGCGCCGGCCACCGAAGTCACCGCTCAGGCCAATCGCTCCCTGGCCCAGGGCAGCGGCGACGCGCAAAGCGCCAAGCATGGCCTGTGGCACCGTCAGGGGGATGAGTTCATTCACGTCAACTCCGTGCAGCCAAACGGTTTGCTGTATGGCGTGACCCGTTATCGCTTCGACGATCAGCGCCACATGCTGTCCTCGAGCTTCGCCAAGCGCGCCGAATTCGACAAGGATCACTGGCAGCTCAGCGATGTCACGACCACGTTATTCCATGACAAGAGCACCGAAGTGGTGACCGCTCCGGTCGAGCGCTGGAACGTGGCGCTGAGCCCGCAACTGCTGGATACCGTGGTGATGTCGCCCGATTCGCTGTCGATCAGCGGTCTGTGGGGCTACATCCACTACCTGGCCGACCAGGGCTTGAGCAATGGTCGTTACTGGTTGGCATTTTGGGTCAAGGTGTTGCAACCGCTGGTCACCGCCGCGCTGGTGCTGATGGCGATTTCCTTCATCTTCGGTCCGTTGCGCTCGGTGACCCTCGGTCAGCGAGTGTTCACTGGCGTGTTGGTGGGCTTCACCTTCCGTATCGTTCAGGATTTGCTCGGCCCTTCGAGCCTTGTCTTCGGTTTCTCGCCGCTGTTTGCGGTGCTTGTTCCGGCGGGTGTTTGTGCCTTGGCCGGGGTCTGGTTGTTGCGCCGGGCCGGTTGATCAAGGGTTTCTCCTGACCTTGCAGGTCACTCAAAACGCCCCTGTCGCAAGACCGGGGCGTTTTTGTATCCGCCGTCTGACCTGCGAACGTGACGCTTGCGCCGTGGATCAGGTACAATTCCCGGCTATTTTTCGGCGGGCTATGCCTGCAGCCTTTTTGAGTGTTGATCCGTGAGTGATTTGAGTCATATCCGCAATTTCTCCATCATCGCCCACATTGACCATGGCAAGTCGACGCTGGCCGATCGCTTCATCCAGATGTGTGGCGGCCTTGCCGAGCGCGAAATGGAAGCCCAGGTTCTGGACTCCATGGACCTGGAACGTGAACGCGGGATCACCATCAAGGCCCACAGCGTCACCCTGTATTACACCGCTCGCGATGGCATCAAGTACCAGCTGAACTTCATTGACACCCCGGGCCACGTTGACTTCACCTACGAAGTCAGCCGGTCGCTGGCGGCCTGTGAAGGTGCCTTGCTGGTGGTCGATGCCGGTCAGGGCGTTGAAGCGCAGTCGGTAGCCAACTGCTACACCGCGATTGAGCAGGGCCTGGAAGTGATGCCGGTCCTGAACAAGATCGACCTGCCTCAGGCCGATCCGGACCGCGTGAAAGAAGAAATCGAAAAAATCATCGGCATCGATGCCACCGACGCGGTCGAGTGCAGTGCCAAGACCGGTCTGGGCGTCGACGAAGTGCTGGAGCGTCTGGTCAAGACCATTCCTGCGCCGACCGGCAACTATGAAGATCCGCTGCAAGCGTTGATCATCGACTCCTGGTTCGACAACTACCTGGGCGTTGTTTCCCTGGTTCGCGTGCGTCACGGTCGTGTGAAGAAGGGCGACAAGATCCTGGTCAAGTCCACCGGCAAGATCCACCTCGTGGACAGCGTCGGTGTCTTCAACCCGAAACACACCGCCACCGTTGACCTGAAGGCCGGCGAAGTGGGCTTCATCATCGCCGGTATCAAGGACATTCACGGTGCACCGGTCGGTGACACCCTGACCTTGAGCTCCACGCCGGACGTCGACGTGCTGCCAGGCTTCAAACGCATTCAGCCGCAGGTGTACGCCGGCCTGTTCCCGGTCAGCTCCGACGACTTCGAAGATTTCCGTGAAGCCCTGCAAAAGCTCACGCTCAACGACTCGTCCCTGCAATACACCCCGGAAAGCTCCGACGCACTGGGCTTCGGCTTCCGTTGCGGGTTCCTCGGCATGCTGCACATGGAAATCATCCAGGAGCGCCTGGAGCGCGAGTACGACCTGGACCTGATCACCACGGCGCCGACGGTAATTTTCGAGCTGCTGCTGAAAACCGGTGAAACGATCTACGTCGACAACCCGTCGAAGCTGCCAGACCTGTCCTCGATCGAAGACATGCGCGAGCCGATCGTGCGGGCCAATATTCTTGTGCCGCAAGAGCACCTGGGCAACGTCATTACCCTGTGCATCGAGAAGCGTGGCGTACAGCACGACATGCTGTTCCTCGGCACCCAGGTTCAAGTGACCTACGATTTGCCGATGAACGAAGTGGTCCTGGACTTCTTCGACCGTCTGAAATCCACCAGCCGTGGCTATGCTTCGCTGGATTACCATTTCGATCGTTATCAATCGGCTAATCTGGTGAAACTGGATGTGCTGATCAACGGTGACAAGGTCGACGCCCTGGCGTTGATCGTGCACAAGGATAACGCGCACTACAAAGGTCGCCAGTTGACCGAGAAGATGAAAGAACTGATTCCACGTCAGATGTTCGACGTCGCGATCCAGGCCGCCATTGGCGGGCAGATTATTGCGCGGACCTCTGTCAAGGCGCTCAGAAAGAACGTATTGGCCAAATGCTACGGCGGTGACGTTAGCCGTAAGAAGAAACTGCTTGAAAAGCAAAAGGCCGGTAAAAAACGCATGAAGCAAGTCGGTAACGTGGAAATTCCACAAGAAGCCTTCCTTGCAGTGCTCAGGTTGGATAGTTAGGTCCTATGTCACTAAATTTCCCGCTGTTGCTGGTCATCGCCGTGTTCGTCTGCGGCCTGTTGGCGTTGCTCGATCTGGTTTTCCTGGCGCCGCGTCGGCGTGCCGCCATTGCCTCCTATCAGGGCAGCGTCAGCCAGCCTGATGGGGTGGTGGTCGAGAAACTGAACAAAGAGCCGCTGCTGGTCGAGTACGGCAAGTCGTTCTTCCCGGTGTTGTTCATCGTGCTGGTACTGCGTTCGTTCCTGGTGGAACCGTTCCAGATTCCTTCCGGCTCGATGAAACCGACCCTGGACGTTGGCGACTTCATTCTGGTGAACAAGTTTTCTTACGGGATCCGCTTGCCGGTGATCGACAAGAAAGTCATCGAAGTCGGTGATCCACAGCGCGGCGATGTGATGGTGTTCCGTTACCCTAGCGATCCGAACGTCAACTACATTAAACGTGTGGTGGGCCTGCCGGGTGACCAGATTCGTTACACCGCCGACAAGCGTCTGTTCGTCAACGGTGAGTCGGTTGCCGAACAACTGGTCGGCTCCGAGCCGGGCACGTTGGGCAGCGCTGAGCTCTACAAGGAAAAACTCGGCGTTGCCGAGCACCTGATCCGCAAGGAAATGAGCCGTTACCGCGCAACGCCGGACCACTCGTGGACCGTGCCTGCCGGGCACTACTTCATGATGGGCGACAACCGCGACAACTCGAACGACAGTCGCTTTTGGGATGATCCGAGCATTCCCAAGGATCTGCTGGGCATGGTTCCCGACAAGAATATCGTCGGCAAGGCCTTCGCAGTCTGGATGAGCTGGCCGGAACCTAAACTCAGTCACCTGCCGAATTTCTCGCGGGTTGGCCTGATCAAGTAATCACACACGGCGCTGTTGAACACAGCGCCGAATGCATTTCTGGAACCGGCATAATCGGCACCAGAAGCATGAAAACAATGATATTCAGGACGTTATTTTTGAACACAGCGTTAATTGTCCCAAGCCTGCGCCGCATCACGGCGATGGCGGTGGAATCCAACCACGAACTCAGCGTGGGTAAACCGTGAGCGTCTCCTTAAGCCGTCTCGAGCGTCAGCTCGGCTACACCTTCAAGGATCAGGAACTGATGGTCCTGGCCCTGACTCACCGCAGCTTTGCCGGGCGTAACAACGAACGCCTGGAATTCCTCGGTGATGCCATCCTTAACTTCGTCGCTGGCGAGGCGTTGTTCGATCGCTTCCCGCTGGCTCGCGAAGGTCAGTTGTCGCGCTTGCGCGCACGCCTGGTGAAAGGCGAGACCCTGGCCGTACTGGCTCGCGGTTTCGATCTGGGCGAATACCTGCGCCTGGGTTCCGGTGAATTGAAAAGCGGCGGTTTCCGTCGCGAGTCGATTCTGGCCGATGCCCTTGAAGCGCTGATTGGTGCGATCTACCTGGATGCCGGCATGGACATGGCGCGCGAGCGTGTGTTGGCCTGGCTGGCCGGGGAGTTCGAAGGCCTGACGCTGGTCGACACCAACAAAGATCCAAAAACCCGCCTGCAGGAATTCCTGCAGTCGCGTGGTTGTGAGCTGCCACGTTACGAAGTGGTGGATATCCAGGGTGAGCCACATTGCCGGACGTTCTTCGTCGAATGTGAAATCACCTTACTGAATGAAAAAAGCCGAGGTCAGGGTGTGAGTCGTCGTATTGCCGAACAGGTAGCGGCCGCCGCAGCACTGATTGCCCTGGGTGTGGAGAATGGCAATGACTGATTCAACTGCAACTCGCTGTGGCTATGTTGCCATCGTCGGCCGTCCCAACGTGGGCAAGTCCACGCTGCTGAACCACATCCTGGGTCAGAAACTGGCGATCACCTCGCGCAAACCGCAAACCACCCGCCACAACATGCTGGGCATCAAGACCGAAGGCGCCGTGCAGGCGATCTACGTCGACACCCCTGGCATGCACAAAGGTGGCGAAAAAGCCCTGAACCGCTACATGAACAAGACCGCTTCGGCGGCGTTGAAAGACGTCGACGTGGTGATCTTCGTGGTTGACCGCACCAAGTGGACCGACGAAGACCAGATGGTCCTTGAGCGCGTCCAGTACGTGACCGGCCCGCTGATCGTGGCGCTGAACAAGACTGACCGCATCGAAGATAAAGCCGAGCTGATGCCGCACCTGACCTGGTTGCAGGAACAGTTGCCGAACGCGCAGATCATGCCGATCTCGGCCCAGCACGGGCATAACCTCGAAACGCTGGAGCGCGTGATTGCCGGTTACCTGCCGGAAAACGATCACTTCTTCCCGGAAGACCAGATCACCGACCGCAGCAGCCGCTTCCTCGCCGCTGAACTGGTACGCGAGAAAATCATGCGCCAGATGGGCGCCGAGCTGCCGTACCAGATCACCGTCGAAATCGAAGAGTTCAAGCAGCAGGGCAAAACCCTGCACATCCATGCCTTGATCCTCGTCGAGCGCGACGGCCAGAAGAAAATCATCATTGGCGACAAGGGCGAGCGGATCAAACGCATCGGCACCGAGGCGCGCAAGGACATGGAATTGCTGTTCGATTCCAAGATCATGCTCAACCTCTGGGTCAAGGTGAAAGGCGGCTGGTCCGACGACGAACGCGCCTTGCGTTCGCTGGGTTACGGCGACCTGTAAATCGTCTGGCAGCACATGGATCCACTGTGGGAGCGGGCTTGCTCGCGAAGAGGATGTAACATTCAGCATTGATGTTGACTGTCACACCGCCTTCGCGAGCAAGCCCGCTCCCACATTGGTTTTGGGTTGTCAGAAAAACTGCAATCCTTCATCGAGAGCTTTATGTCCCAGCCCATCGGCCAACCCGCCTTCGTGCTCCACAGTCGCGCTTACCGCGAAAACAGCGCGCTGGTGGATTTCCTCACGCCGCAAGGTCGGCTGCGGGCGGTGTTGCGCAGTGCTCGGGGCAAGGCCGGAACGCTGGCGCGGCCATTCGTGCCGCTGGAGATCGAGTTCCGTGGGCGTGGTGAATTGAAGAACGTCGGTCGCATGGAAAGCGCTGGCGTTTCCACCTGGCTCAATGGTGAGGCGTTGTTCAGCGGTCTCTACCTCAATGAGCTGTTGATTCGGCTGTTGCCGTCCGAAGACCCGCATCCCGCTGTGTTTGACCACTACGCCGCGACCCTGCTTGCGCTTGCCGAAGGTCGTCCGCTGGAACCGTTGTTGCGTTCCTTCGAGTGGCGGCTGCTCGATGATCTCGGTTACGGCTTCGCCTTGACCACCGACATCCATGGCGAGCCCATCGCGCCGGACGGTCTCTACCGTCTGCAAGTGGATGCGGGGCTCGAACGGGTCTACCTGCTGCAACCCGGTCTGTTCAACGGCACCGAACTGTTGGCCATGGCCGATGCAGATTGGTCAGCCCCTGGTGCACTATCGGCAGCCAAGCGCTTGATGCGCCAGGCACTGGCCGTTCATCTGGGCGGTCGTCCCTTGGTGAGTCGCGAGTTGTTTCGCAAGCCATAGGGTCTGTTGATGCTTGGCAGCGGCTGCGCCGGGCGCCCACTTGGCGCAGGGCTGCGTTGCTCGGAACTTATTTGGAACAACCAAACTACGTTCCTCGCGCCTTGCCCTGCACCAAGTGGTCATCCGTCGCGGCCGCTGCCAAACATCAACAGACCCTATCTCCCCGTGTATGCTGTGCGCCGAACTTTTCCATTTTCAGGAGCGCTTCCGTGACCACCAGCAATCGCATTCTTCTTGGCGTGAACATCGATCATGTTGCCACCCTGCGTCAGGCCCGGGGCACGCGCTATCCGGATCCGGTCAAGGCAGCACTGGACGCGGAAGAGGCGGGCGCTGACGGCATTACCGTGCACCTGCGCGAAGACCGTCGGCACATTCAGGAGCGCGATGTGTTGCTGCTCAAGGATGTGCTGCAAACCCGCATGAACTTCGAAATGGGCGTCACCGAAGAGATGATGGCGTTCGCCGAACGCATTCGTCCGGCGCACATTTGCCTGGTACCGGAAACCCGTCAGGAGCTGACGACCGAAGGTGGTCTGGACGTGGCAGGGCAGGAAGCGCGGATCAAGGCGGCGGTGGATCGCCTGTCAAAGATCGGCTGTGAAGTGTCGCTGTTCATTGATGCTGACGAGCGGCAGATCGAAGCGTCCCGTCGTGTGGGTGCGCCGGCTATTGAGCTGCATACCGGTCGTTATGCCGATGCCGAGACGCCGACCGATGTGGCTGAAGAGCTCCAGCGTGTGGCGGATGGCGTGGCGTTTGGTCTGGCTCAAGGTTTGATCGTCAACGCTGGCCACGGTCTGCACTACCACAACGTTGAAGCAGTAGCCGCGATCAAGGGCATCAACGAACTGAACATCGGTCATGCGCTGGTGGCTCATGCGTTGTTCGTCGGGTTCAAGTCGGCGGTGTCGGAAATGAAAGCGCTGATTCTGGCCGCCGCAAAAGCCTAAGCCGAACACAAAACCAAAATGTGGGAGCGGGCTTGCTCGCGAATGCGGAATATCAGTCAACTTATCTGTTGAATGACACACCCCATTCGCGAGCAAGTCGAATCGTCGCACCGCCGCTCCCACATTTGATTGGTGATGGTCGTTAAAGCTGTGGGGTTTCCTGATTCGGTTTGGTCTTGTCGACCCCCGGCACATGCAGGTTGCCCTCGGCGACCTGATTGCCTTCCAGCTGTGGCTGCGTCACCCACGTCAGGATGTCGTAGTAGCGGCGGATGTTCGCCACGAAGTGAACGGGTTCGCCGCCACGGGCATAGCCGTATCGAGTTTTGCTGAACCACTTCTTCTCGGACAGGCGCGGCAGGATCTTTTTCACGTCCAGCCACTTGTCCGGGTTCAATCCTTCCTTGGCCGCCAGTTTGCGCGCGTCATCCAAGTGGCCGCTGCCAACGTTGTAGGCCGCCAGTGCAAACCATGTGCGATCCGGCTCCTGGATCGACTCATCCAGCTGATCCTTCATGTAGGCCAGGTACTTGGCGCCACCCATGATGCTTTGTTTGGGGTCCAGTCGGTTGGACACACCCATGGCCTGCGCGGTGTTCTGGGTCAGCATCATCAGGCCACGCACGCCGGTCTTCGACGTGACGGCCGGTTGCCATAGCGATTCCTGATAGCCGACTGCGGCCAGCAGGCGCCAATCGACTTTCTCTTTCTTGGCGTACGCCTTGAAGTGCTGTTCGTATTTGGGCAGACGTTGCTGCAAGTGTTGGGCGAAGGTGGTGGCGCCCATGTAACCCAGTACATCGACGTGCCCGTAATAGCGGTCTTTGAGACGTTGCAAGGTGCCGTTTTTCTTCACCTTGTCGAGGTAGTCGTTGATCTCGTTGAGCAAGCTGTTGTCGTCGCCAGCGGCCACTGCCCAGCTCTGGTTGCTGGCATCACCGAGGTCGAAGGCCACTTGTATGTTGGGGAAGTAGACCTGGTTCATCGCGACTTCGTTTGAATCGACCAGGGTCAGATCGATCTGACCTTCATCGACCATCCGCAGCAAGTCGACGACTTCAACGGCGTCGGACTCTTCGTATTCAATGCCGGGAAATTTCTTTTTCAGCTCCGCCAACTGCTCGGCGTGGGTGCTGCCCTTGAGCACCATGATCTTCTTGCCGACCAGATCCTTCGCGTCGGTCGGCCGGGATTGGCCGTTGCGATAGATGATCTGCGGGGTGACTTCGAGATAGGAGTGGGAAAACCGCACCTGCTTTTTACGTGCTTCGCTGCTGACCAGGCCGGCAGCAGCGATCACCGGGCCGTTGGGTTTGCCCACCTGATTAAACAGGTCGTCGAGGTTGTCGGCGGTTTCGATTTTGAGTTCCACCCCCAGATCGTCGGCGAAGCGCTTCACCAGCTCGTATTCGAAGCCGGTTTCACCGTTGCGATCCTGAAAGTAGGTGGCGGGACTGTTACGGGTAACCACCCGCAGCACGCCATCCTCCTTTACGCGCTCCAGCGTGTTGGGTTTATCAACACAGCCACCGAGCACAAGGAAGAGTCCGGTTGCGATCAGCCATTTGGCGAACCGCGGACGCAAAGCCGTTGGGGAAAACATCTGCGCAGTATACGC
Organism: Pseudomonas sp. Root329; assembly: GCF_001424925.1. Taxonomy (NCBI): domain Bacteria; kingdom Pseudomonadati; phylum Pseudomonadota; class Gammaproteobacteria; order Pseudomonadales; family Pseudomonadaceae; genus Pseudomonas; species Pseudomonas sp. Root329. The sequence goes on from NZ_LMCV01000028.1 coordinate 50,839, forward strand.
AAAGGACCACGAGCGCCATATCTCGACAGCGAAGGGCTTGTCTGCTAGGCAACTGAAAACCGCTCCGGAGCCCGCAGGAATGGGCCCGAGCAGCATTTTGTGACAGAAAAGATAACGCTCGGCGCGCGCCGGTTCGAGGTCCGAACACCCGGCCCGACGCCCGGGTGCAGCCGCCCGTACCGTTTCGGGTGATGTCGCGGCCTGTTTAGGCTAGAATGCACGGCCTCAAAGCACACCCCTTCCCGAGGCTGTCCCGAAGATGTTGATCCTGCGCGGCGCTCCTGCCCTTTCTGCCTTTCGCCACAGCAAACTCCTTGAGCAACTGAGCCAGAAGGTCCCGGCTGTCAGCGGCTTGTATGCTGAATTCGCTCACTTCGCCGAAGTTACCGGCGTCCTGACCGGCGACGAACAGCAGGTGCTCGCGCGCCTTCTGAAGTACGGCCCAAGTGTTCCGGTACAAGAGCCAACCGGTCGTCTGTTCCTGGTGTTGCCGCGGTTCGGCACCATCTCGCCATGGTCCAGTAAAGCCAGCGACATCGCTCGCAACTGTGGCCTGACGAAAATCCAGCGTCTTGAACGTGGCATCGCGTTCTACGTCGCCGGCCAGTTCAGCGACGCCGAAGCGCAACTGATCTCCGATGCGCTGCACGACCGCATGACCCAGATCGTCCTCGGCAACCTTGAACAAGCCGCCGGCCTGTTCAGTCATGCCGAGCCGAAACCGCTGACCGCGATCGACGTGTTGGGTGGCGGCCGCGCCGCGCTGGAAAAAGCCAACACCGAGCTGGGCCTGGCCCTGGCCGAAGACGAGATCGACTATCTGGTCAATGCCTTCGTCGGCTTGAAGCGCAACCCGCACGACATCGAACTGATGATGTTCGCCCAGGCGAACTCCGAGCACTGCCGTCACAAGATCTTCAACGCCAGTTGGGACATCGACGGTCAGAGCCAGGAAAAAAGCCTGTTCGGCATGATCAAGAACACCTACGTGATGCACAGCGAAGGCGTTCTGTCAGCTTATAAGGACAACGCTTCGGTGATCGTCGGTAACGTCGCCGGCCGTTTCTTCCCGGACCCTGAAACCCGCCAGTACGGCGCGGTGCAGGAACCGGTGCATATCCTGATGAAAGTCGAAACTCACAACCACCCGACCGCGATTGCCCCGTTCCCGGGCGCGTCCACTGGTTCCGGTGGCGAGATTCGCGACGAAGGCGCAACCGGTCGCGGTGCCAAGCCAAAGGCTGGCCTGACCGGCTTCACCGTGTCCAACCTGCAGATCCCGGGCTTCGAACAGCCGTGGGAAGTGCCATACGGCAAACCTGAGCGCATTGTCACCGCGCTGGACATCATGATCGAAGGCCCACTGGGTGGCGCCGCGTTCAACAACGAATTCGGTCGTCCGGCACTGACCGGTTACTTCCGTACCTTCGAACAGTCGATCACCACCCCGCGTGGCGACGAAGTTCGCGGTTACCACAAGCCGATCATGCTGGCCGGCGGTATGGGTAACATCCGTGCCGAACACGTGCAGAAAGGCGAGATCATCGTTGGCTCCAAGCTGATCGTGCTCGGCGGTCCAGCCATGTTGATCGGACTGGGCGGCGGCGCGGCTTCTTCAATGGCTACCGGCACCAGCTCGGCCGACCTGGACTTCGCTTCCGTACAGCGCGAAAACCCTGAGATGGAACGTCGCTGCCAGGAAGTCATCGACCGTTGCTGGCAGTTGGGTGAACACAACCCGATCAGCTTCATCCACGACGTCGGCGCGGGCGGTCTGTCCAACGCCTTCCCGGAACTGGTCAACGATGGCAACCGTGGCGGTCGCTTCGAACTGCGCAACATTCCAAACGACGAGCCGGGCATGGCCCCGCACGAAATCTGGAGTAACGAATCCCAGGAACGCTACGTCCTGGCGGTCGGCCCGGCTGACTTCGAACGCTTCCAGGCGATCTGCGAACGCGAGCGTTGCCCGTTTGCTGTCGTCGGCGAAGCCACTGCCGAGCCGCAACTGACGGTCACCGACAGTCACTTCGGCAACAGCCCGGTGGACATGCCACTGGAAGTGCTGCTGGGCAAAGCCCCGCGCATGCACCGTTCGGCCGTTCGTGAAAACGAAATGGGCGACGATTTCGATCCGTCGACCCTGGAGATCGCAGACTGCGTTGAACGCGTCCTGCATCACCCGGCCGTTGCGAGCAAAAGCTTCCTGATCACCATCGGCGACCGCACCATCACCGGCCTCGTGGCCCGTGATCAGATGGTCGGCCCGTGGCAGGTTCCGGTAGCCGACGTTGCCGTCACCGCCACCAGCTTCGACGTGTACACCGGTGAAGCCATGGCCATGGGCGAGCGCACTCCGCTGGCTCTGCTGGACGCTCCGGCGTCGGGCCGTATGGCCATCGGCGAAACCCTGACCAACATCGCGGCTTCGCGCATCAACAAAATCTCCGACATCAAACTGTCGGCCAACTGGATGTCCGCTGCCGGTCACCCAGGCGAAGACGCGCGTCTGTACGACACCGTGAAAGCGGTCGGCATGGAGTTGTGTCCAGAGCTGGGCATTACCATTCCGGTGGGCAAGGACTCCATGTCCATGGCCACGCGCTGGAACGACGAAGGCGTCGACAAGACCGTCACCTCGCCGATGTCCCTGATCGTGACCGGTTTCGCGCCTGTGGCTGACATCCGTCAGACCCTGACGCCGGAACTGCGCATGGACAAGGGCACCACCGACCTGATCCTCATCGATCTGGGCCGTGGCCAAAACCGCATGGGCGCCTCGATCCTGGCCCAGGTTCACGGCAAGCTCGGCTCGCAAGCACCGGATGTCGACGACGCCGAAGACCTCAAAGCCTTCTTCGCCGTGATCCAGGGCCTCAACGCCGACGGTCACCTGCTGGCTTACCACGACCGTTCCGACGGTGGTCTGCTGACCAGCACCGTGGAAATGGCCTTCGCCGGTCATTGCGGTCTGAGCCTGAACCTCGACGGTCTGGCAGAAACCTCCGCCGACATCGCAGCAATCCTGTTCAACGAAGAACTGGGCGCCGTGATCCAGGTTCGCCAGGACGCTACTCCAGACATCCTCGCGCAGTTCAGCGCTGCCGGTTTGGGTGACTGCGTGTCGGTGATCGGTCAGCCGATGAACAACGGCCAGATCAGCATCACCTTCAACGGCGAAACCGTGTTCGAAGGTCAGCGTCGTCTGCTGCAACGTCAGTGGGCCGAAACCAGCTACCAGATCCAGCGTCTGCGTGATAACGCCGACTGCGCCGAACAAGAGTTCGACGTGCTGCTGGAAGAAGACAACCCGGGCCTGAGCGTCAAGCTGAGCTACGACGTCAACCAGGACGTCGCTGCGCCTTACATCAAGAAAGGCATCCGCCCACAGGTTGCCGTGCTGCGTGAGCAGGGCGTCAACGGTCAGGTGGAAATGGCGGCCGCGTTCGACCGCGCCGGTTTCAACGCGATCGACGTGCACATGAGCGACATTCTGGCCGGCCGTGTCGACCTGAACGAGTTCAAAGGTCTGGTCGCTTGCGGCGGTTTCTCCTACGGCGACGTTCTCGGCGCCGGTGAAGGCTGGGCCAAGTCCGCGCTGTTCAACAGCCGCGCTCGCGATGCGTTCCAGGGTTTCTTCGAACGTAACGACAGCTTCACCCTCGGCGTGTGCAACGGTTGCCAGATGATGTCCAACCTGCACGAGCTGATCCCGGGCAGCGAGTTCTGGCCGCACTTTGTGCGTAACCGTTCCGAGCAGTTCGAAGCCCGAGTGGCGATGGTTCAGGTTCAGGAATCGAACTCGATCTTCCTGCAAGGCATGGCCGGTTCGCGTATGCCGATCGCTATTGCTCACGGTGAAGGTCATGCCGAGTTCGCCAGCGAAGAAGCGTTGCTGGAAGCTGATCTGTCGGGTTGTGTGGCGATGCGCTTTGTCGACAACCACGGCAAGGTCACCGAAAGCTACCCGGCCAACCCGAACGGCTCSCCGCGCGGGATCACCGGTTTGACCAGCCGCGACGGTCGCGTGACGATCATGATGCCTCACCCGGAGCGTGTGTTCCGCGCGGTGCAGAACTCGTGGCGTTCGGAAGACTGGAACGAAGACGCGCCTTGGATGCGTATGTTCCGTAATGCTCGTGTTTGGGTTAACTAAGAGCGGGTTAACTGAAGGCTATGTATAAACTTTCCTTTTTTGTTCCGGCCAGTCATGTGGAACAGGTCAAAAGTGCCGTATTCGCCGCCGGTGGCGGACGGATTGGTGCTTACGACCATTGCGCATGGCAAGTGCTCGGCCTTGGCCAGTTTCGTCCATTGGATGGCAGTCAGCCGTTTATTGGTGGAGCGGGGCAGGTCGAGCAGGTTGAGGAATGGAAGGTTGAGCTTGTCGTGGCGGATGAGTTGATTCGTTCTGTGGTGATGGCTCTGAAGCAGAGTCATCCCTATGAGACGCCGGCTTATGAAGTGTGGCGGTTGGAGGATTTTTGATCTGCCTGCCGCTGAAATGAGAAACCCGCTGAACAGTGTTTGGCGGGTTTTTTTTGTCCGCGATTTGGAGAGAGGTGGAGTACATATCCATTTCTGCGGTAACGGCCACTTAGGGTTTCGCCCTTACGGCGACTCACTTTTTTTTCAAACCGGTACGTGTCAAGGTACCTGTCGCCTTGCTCCTACAGTTGTTAGCCCGTTGCGCCCCTAA
>NZ_LMCV01000029.1:0-54809 GCF_001424925.1 Pseudomonas sp. Root329
ACTATCAGCAGACCAAAAACCTGCTGGTGAGCTACGACATCAATCCGTTGGGCTTCTTCTAAAAAAGCGTGGGCGATGCAGATGTTTCTGCGTCGCCCTTTCAATAGTCATCGCGAGCAGGTCGGATCGCCGCACCGTCGCTCCCACATTTACACCGCGTTTCCCTGTGGGAGCGAGCCTGCTCGCGATGGCGCCCTCAATGACACCCCGAACATTGCCCTGCCGCTCTGGCACGGGCTTTGCGTGCTCGCTTTACACGAAAACGTCGCACCTGAAAGTCCAACAAATCAAAAAATAAAAAAGACAGCGAGGACTTATGACTTCTACTACACAGCTCAAACCCACACTCGGCACCCTGCATTTATGGGGCATTGCCGTCGGCCTGGTGATTTCCGGCGAGTATTTCGGCTGGAGTTACGGCTGGGGCACCGCAGGGACCCTGGGTTTCCTCGTCACCGCGTTGATGGTGGCGACGATGTACACCTGTTTCATCTTCAGCTTCACCGAATTGACTACCGCGATCCCCCACGCGGGCGGACCGTTTGCCTACAGCCGGCGGGCCTTTGGCGAGAAAGGCGGACTGATCGCCGGCATCGCCACGCTGATCGAATTCGTCTTTGCGCCCCCGGCGATTGCCATGGCCATCGGCGCCTACCTCAACGTGCAATACCCGGAACTTGACCCCAAGATCGCCGCCGTTGGCGCCTATTTCGTGTTCATGGGCTTGAATATCCTCGGCGTCAGCATCGCCGCGACGTTTGAACTGGTGGTCACCGTGCTGGCGGTCGCCGAATTGCTGGTGTTCATGGGCGTCGTTGCGCCGGGCTTCAGCTTCAGTAATTTCGCGCTTAACGGCTGGTCGGGCGCCAACGAGTTCACCATGGGCTCGATTCCCGGCATCTTTGCGGCGATCCCCTTTGCGATCTGGTTTTTCCTTGCGATTGAAGGCGCGGCAATGGCGGCTGAAGAAGCCAAGGACCCGAAACGCACGATTCCCAGGGCTTATGTCAGTGGCATTCTGACCCTGGTGTTCCTGGCCATCGGCGTAATGGTGATGGCCGGCGGCGTTGGCGACTGGCGTCAACTGGCGAACATCAACGATCCGTTGCCTCAGGCAATGAAAGCCGTGGTCGGCAACAATTCGTCCTGGATGCACATGCTGGTGTGGATCGGCCTGTTCGGTCTGGTGGCGAGTTTCCACGGGATCATTCTCGGCTACTCACGGCAATTCTTTGCGCTGGCCCGGGCCGGTTACCTGCCTCGCGGCCTGGCCAAGCTCTCGCGCTTCCAGACTCCGCACCGGGCGATCCTGGCCGGCGGCGTGATCGGCATCGCGGCGATCTACAGCGACGGTCTGGTCAACCTGCAAGGCATGACCCTGACGGCAGCAATGATCACCATGTCGGTATTCGGTGCCATCGTGATGTACATCATCAGTATGCTGAGCCTGTTCAAACTGCGTAAAACCGAGCCGAACCTTGAGCGTACCTTCCGCGCGCCGGGCTACCCGATCGTGCCAGGGATTGCGCTGTTTCTGGCGGTGGTGTGCCTGGTGGCGATGGCCTGGTTCAATACGCTGATCGGGTGTGTGTTCCTCGGATTTATGGCTGTCGGTTACCTGTATTTCCAATTGACCGCCAAGCAACGCTTCGACGCACCGGCGGACGCGATGCTCGAAGGCGTCTGAGTTGCACCGGCTCCGGGCCTGTTGCCCGGCGCCTGCCTTATTGAAGTGCACAACAATCCCCTGTGGGAGCGTGCTTGCTCGCTCCCACAGAGAAGCAGATCGCATTACTTATAGATCAGGAGGACTCCGTCCCATGGCCGCATTTGCCCATTCCGTCGGCGCCCAGACCTATCGTTTCGAGAGTCTCAAGGAGGTCATGGCCAAGGCCAGTCCGGCGCGTTCCGGGGACTTTCTGGCCGGCGTCGCCGCCCTCAACGATGGCGAGCGTGTGGCCGCGCAGATGGCCCTCGCCAACATCCCGCTCAGCCACTTCCTGCAAGAAGTACTCATTCCTTACGAGGCCGATGAAGTCACCCGACTGATCATCGACACTCACGACAAACAAGCATTCGCCGCCGTCAGCCACCTCACCGTCGGCGGCTTTCGCGACTGGCTGCTCAGTGATGCCGCCGACGAACAGAGCCTGCGCGCCCTCGCGCCCGGTCTGACCCCGGAAATGGCCGCCGCCGTGTCGAAGATCATGCGCGTGCAGGATCTGGTGCTGGTGGCGCAGAAAATTCGCGTTGTTACAAAATTCCGCGGCACGATGGGTTTGCGTGGGCGGTTATCCACACGCCTGCAACCCAATCACCCCACCGATGAACCGGCCGGCATCGCCGCGAGCATTTTGGACGGCCTGCTGTATGGCAACGGCGACGCGATGATCGGCATCAACCCGGCCACCGACAGCATCGCCTCGATCTGCGCCATGCTGGAAATGCTCGACGCGATCATTCAGCGCTACGAGATTCCGACCCAGGCCTGCGTGCTGACGCATGTCACCACGTCCATTGAGGCAATAAATCGCGGCGTTCCGCTGGACCTGGTGTTCCAGTCGATCGCCGGCACCGAAGCGGCGAACGCCAGTTTTGGTATTAACCTGAACGTGTTGCAGGAAGGCTATGACGCCGGTTTGAGCCTGAACCGCGGCACGCTGGGCCAGAACCTGATGTATTTCGAGACCGGCCAAGGCAGCGCCCTGTCAGCCAACGCTCACCACGGCATCGATCAACAGACCTGCGAAACCCGCGCCTACGCCGTGGCGCGACATTTCAAACCGTTCCTGGTGAACACGGTTGTAGGATTCATCGGCCCGGAATACCTCTACAACGGTAAACAGATCATCCGCGCCGGCCTCGAAGACCACTTCTGCGGCAAGCTCCTGGGCGTGCCCATGGGTTGCGACATCTGTTACACCAACCACGCCGAAGCTGACCAGGACGACATGGACACCCTGCTGACCCTGTTGGGCGTGGCCGGGATCAACTTCATCATGGGCATCCCCGGCTCCGATGACATCATGCTCAACTACCAGACCACCTCGTTCCACGACGCCCTTTACGCCCGCCAGACGCTGGGCCTGAAACCGGCGCCGGAATTCGAACAATGGCTGGCGAGAATGGGCATTTTCACCCAGGCAGGCGGCAAGATTCACTTCGGCGACAGCCTGCCGCCGGCTTTCCGCCAAGCGATGGCGCAACTGGGATGAGTGTTGAAATGGATAAACCACCCGTTGACCCACAGAACCCGTTGCTGGAACTGCGTCGCCTGACGCCGGCGCGGATAGCCTTGGGTAGAACCGGCACCAGCATGCCGACCAGCGCACAGCTGGATTTCCAGTACGCCCACGCTCAGGCGCGAGATGCGGTGCACTTGCCGTTCGACCATGCGGGGCTCAGCTCACAACTGGCTGAACGCGGGCGTGCCAGTTTGCTGCTACACAGCGCCGCTACGGACCGGAACAGTTATTTGCAACGCCCCGACTTGGGGCGAAAGCTGAGTGATGAGTCGGCGCAGGCACTGCGCGATTACGCATTGGCCAATCCCGGCGGTGTCGATTTGGCCATTGTCGTTGCCGACGGGTTGTCGGCGCTGGCCGTTCATCGCCATACCCTGCCGTTTCTGGCGCGGATGGAAGATCAGATTGTGAGCGACGGCTGGTCCGTCTCACCGGTCATTCTGGTGGAACAGGGTCGGGTCGCCGTAGCCGACGAGATCGGCGAGCTGCTGGGTGCAAAAATGGTGGTGATCTTGATCGGCGAACGCCCTGGTCTCAGCTCCCCGGACAGCCTGGGGCTGTATTTCACCTACAATCCAAAGGTCGGGCTGACGGATGCCTATCGCAACTGCATCTCCAATGTCCGGCTCGAAGGCCTGAGTTACGGCATGGCGGCACACCGTTTGCTGTATTTGATGCGCGAAGCCTGCCGGCGGCAGTTGTCAGGGGTCAATCTGAAGGACGAAGCCCAGGTTCTGACACTGGAGTCGGACGCAGGAGCGGACATGAAAGGTAATTTCCTACTGAGTTCGTCGGATGCCTGAACCGTTTCCGCATTGCGTTTCTGATCCAGTTTCAGGCAGGATCGAAACACGGCCGCCCGAGTGAGAACCGTTCGCCGTCACAGTACGTGAAGACAGCCACTTGAAGACGAGACCTACCATGCGGATTATTCAAGCGACCCTCGAACACCTGGACCTGTTGACCCCGTTGTTCGTCAAATATCGCGAGTTTTATGGCTCCCTGGCTTATCCGGACTCGTCCCGGGCGTTCCTTGAAAAACGCCTGCGTCGCAAGGAGTCGGTGATCTACCTGGCCCTGGCCGATGACGACAGCAACAAACTGATGGGTTTCTGTCAGTTGTATCCGAGCTTTTCGTCCCTTTCGCTGAAGCGCGTGTGGATCCTCAACGACATTTACGTCGCCGAAGAGGCACGCCGCCAGTTGGTGGCCGACAACCTCATCCGCACCGCGAAAAAAATGGCCAAGGAAACCAACGCTGTACGCATGCGCGTTTCCACCAGCAGCAATAACGACGTCGCGCGGAAAACCTACGAATCCATCGGGTTCAAGGAAGACACCGAGTTCATGAACTACGTGTTGCCGATCAGCGACGAGCTATAAGCCGAAAAGATCGCAGCCCTTATGGGGACGGCCCTGTGGCTGCGATCGTCTTCTCACTGCGCTCCGAAATCCCCCGCTACAAACTCAACGCGCTTTTCACTTCTCAGCCCGTATAATGCCGATCTTTCCGGCTTGTAAGAAAAACTACACCCGTCTGTAGCCTTTTCGCGAAGTCATCCGCACAGGCCTGCAGAGTCGGGCCGTCACCACAGGTGCTCTCCATGGATTTCAACCCGCTCGACATTATTCTGCATCTCGATGTGTACCTCGATTTGCTGGTAAACAACTACGGGCCATGGATTTACGCCATTCTGTTCCTGGTGATCTTCTGCGAAACCGGCCTGGTGGTGATGCCATTCCTGCCGGGCGATTCCCTACTGTTCATCGCTGGCGCAGTAGCCGCCGGCGGCGGCATGGACCCGGTGCTGCTGGGTGGGCTGCTGATGCTGGCGGCAATCCTTGGCGACAGCACCAACTACCTGATCGGACGAACGGCCGGCGAGCGTTTGTTCAGTAACCCGAACTCGAAAATCTTCCGCCGCGACTACCTGCAGCAAACCCACGACTTCTACGACAAGCACGGCGGCAAAACGGTGACGTTGGCGCGTTTCATGCCGATCATTCGCACCTTTGCACCGTTTGTCGCCGGCGTGGCCAAAATGCCTTACCCGCGTTTCTTCGCCTTCAGTGTTTTTGGCACGATCCTCTGGGTGGGCGGTCTGGTGACCCTCGGTTACTTCTTCGGCAACGTACCGTTCATCAAAAAGAACCTGTCGCTGCTGGTCGTGGGCATCATCCTGCTGTCGCTGGTACCGATGATCATCGGCATGATCCGCAGTCGCCTTGCTAATGCCGCGTCCAAAGCCCAATCGCGCTGATTCACCATGTGGTCCCTTAGCGCCTGGCGTCGCCAGCGCACCTTGGCCAAGCATCCGATTGCCGACGACATGTGGCAGCGGGTGCGCCATCACCTGAGTTTTCTTGATGGCATCAGCGCCGCCGAAGACCAGTGGCTGCGCGAAGCCAGCGTGCTGTTCCTCCAGGACAAACACCTGACCGCCCTGCCCGGCGTCGAACTTCACCTAGAGCAGCGCCTGCTGCTTGCCGCCCAGGCGCAACTGCCACTGCTGCACTTGGGCGATCTGAATTGGTATCAGGGTTTCCACGAAATCGTCCTCTACCCCGACGACTTCCTCAGCCCCCAGCGCCATCGCGACGCCAGCGGCGTCGAACACGAATGGGACGGCGAACACAGTGGCGAAGCCTGGCAGCAAGGCCCGATCATCCTCGCGTGGCCCGGCGTGATCGCCAGCGGTGGCTGGGAAGGCTACAACCTGGTGATCCACGAACTCGCGCATAAACTCGACATGCTCAACGGCGACGCCAATGGCCTGCCGCCGCTGCACGCCGACATGCGGGTCAGCGACTGGGCCAAGGTCATGCAAGAGGCCTACGACGACCTCGACCGGCAACTGGACCGCAACCCGGATGCAGAAACCGCCATCGACCCGTACGCTGCGGAAAACCCGGCCGAGTTCTTCGCGGTCACCAGCGAATACTTCTTTAGCGCCCCGGATTTGCTGCACGAGGCGTATCCTCAGGTCTATGAGCAACTGAAGCTGTTTTATCGTCAGGACCCGCTGGCCCGGCTGCGGCAACTTCTGGCCGAAGACCCGGTCTATCAGGCACGCGACTAAGGTCTCTACGACCCTTGGATCGTGGCATCGGCGGCGGAATATGCCTATAATCGCCGCCACTTTTTGGTCAATCCGGCCAAGTGTTTTTGGTCAACTAACGGGGGCAACGCCCAATGAGCTACAGCAAGATTCCGGCTGGCAAAGACCTGCCGAACGACATCTACGTCGCGATCGAGATTCCGGCCAACCACGCCCCGATCAAATACGAAATCGACAAAGACAGCGATTGCCTGTTCGTTGACCGTTTCATGGCCACCCCGATGTTCTACCCGGCCAACTACGGTTTCATCCCGAACACCCTGGCTGACGACGGTGACCCCCTCGACGTGCTGGTTGTGACCCCTTACCCGGTTGCTCCAGGTTCGGTCATCCGCGCCCGTCCGGTCGGCATCCTGCACATGACCGACGACGGCGGCGGCGATGCCAAAGTCATCGCAGTGCCACACGACAAGCTGTCCCAGCTGTACGTCGACGTGAAAGAGTGCAGCGACCTGCCACCCCTGCTGATTCAGCAGATCGAGCACTTCTTCGCGAACTACAAAGACCTCGAAAAAGGCAAATGGGTGAAGATCGAAGGTTGGGGCGACGCAGAAGCCGCTCGCACCGAGATCATGAAGTCGGTTGCTGCCTATAAAGGCTGATAGCCGTCTCTCACGAACGGCTATAACGAAGAACCCCGGTTGATCCGGGGTTTTTTGTGGGCGTTTGAATATCATATTCAACAGCACATTTAACGGGCGGGCAAACCGGTTTTTTCTTGTTTAATTTTTACAAAAGACGTCTTACATCAGGACTTAAATTTCACGCCAGATTTGAACGTTTTGTTGAATCAAAGCCTTATGCCGCACGGCTAGACTCGTGTTTATGAAAAAGAACAAAACCTGCGGCCCACGATTCAGAATGCTCCTGAAAGAGCTACAAATCACGACAACAAGATTTGCCGAATTCCTGGGTATTTCCGACCCTCAAACTGTCCATAACTGGTATGCCCGCGGCGTTCCTGACTACCGCATGGAAGATGTCGCCAGAAGACTGTCCGTGAACACTGAATGGCTAAAAACCGGCGAAGGACCGCAAGACGCCAGGGAATTGCATCTGATCGATGCATCCGGCAATACCTTCGACGCCCAGTCAATCCGGGGCACTTATCGGGTCATCGACCCAGTCGATATCGAACTACCCTTTTACAAAGAAGCGGCCACTGCCCCCGGCTCCGACAAAACCCATGTCATCAAAGACCCCAGCGAATCGATCCGCCTGCCGCGCAGCGATCTTGACTCCCTGGAAATCAACCACGCCGATGCCATCTGCGTCCGCATGGTTGGCAACAGCATGGCCGAAAGAATTGAAGATGGCTCCATCGTTGCCATCGACCGCGGGCTCACGCAAATTGTCGACGGAGAGATTTACGCAATCGAGCACGACGGCATGTTGCGCATCAAATACCTGAGCCGGGTACCAGGCAACGCGATACGCATGCGCAGCCACAACAGCTCCGAATACCCGGATGAAGTCTTCAGACCTCCGCAAATCGAAGAACAAAACATAAGGGTTCTGGGATGGGTGTTCTGGTGGTCGACCCTGAATAAACGCAGGCCACCCATACCTTTTCTGTAAACACATAACTATGTAGCAGCAGGCTCCGCCAGCGGCTACAAGTCACGGGATAGCTCTACCCCGCACACCACGCTGGGAGTTCTGCAAAAAAATCAGTATGCTGCGCCCCACATTTGCGTATCGACCCTTCTTCAGGCTCAGATCGCACCGACAAGGCAGGTGATTTTCTCGCCAAGTCCCACAGCCGGACGCAAGATCCGGGTGTACGTTTTGAAGGCTGGCGCGGTTTACCAAAAATGAACCAAGCCAGTCCCCGAGAAGCCGGCCACAAGCCGGCTTTTTAATGCCCGAAATAGTCCTGTCCCATCCGCGAAGCTGATATAAGCTCCACGTCTGGCATAAAATCAATAACCCTAAACAGCCCCCAACCTCAGACTTCTGACCGTTATGGAATACGTGGTGCCCTGGAGCGGTTTTCTTTCGCTGATCGAACCTTATACCCCCAGACTGGCGGTGGTCGACAGCCCTATCCGCCGGACACTCTGTTGCGCATTCACCTGTTGCAGAACGGGTTCGCCCTGAGCAATCCGGCGATCCTGGCGCCTGACAGGCTTTCTGTCATTAATGGTGAGCGGCTCAGTATAATCGCTGATAGTTTGAACACACGTAAGGCGAGGTGAATATGCGGCGTGGTTTTGGCATCAAAATGCGGACGTTGATCTTTGGAACCGGCACCGGCGGCGTTAACTATTATAAGAGCTGCCGTGATCGCCACAAAGTTATTGGCTTTCTTGATAACAACCCACAAAAGCATGGCCAGTTGCTATTCGGAAAAACCATCTATTCGCCAGAACAACTTACCGACCTGTCCTTTGATAAAATAATTATCGCCAGTGATTACTACCAAGAAATCCAAAAGCAACTCATGGATGAGCTCGCAATAAACGAAGATAAAGTCACCGTCTATAGGCCGTCCCAAACGAAACCCTCGAGGCTACAATTTTTAAGGCAGCGCGTGAAGTTGCTTCGCTTTGAACTCAGCTGCAAGCGGACCGGATTGGTATCCGACAAGACACTTCGAGCGTTAATTGAAGCCGTCGCTACGTCTAAAGGCACAGGCTCGGCCGCATCAGAGCCTGCAACGCATTGCCTGCGAATAAGCAGTCCTGCGAATACGGTGACGGCTTCGCTGCGCACGATGCGCGATTGGGCGGAAAAAACCGGGTTAACGCTGCTGGAAGCAGGTGAAGTGGAAAAAATCCCCTTCAAAGCACCTCATGTGTGGGGGCGTCCTGCAACGACCGAAACAACCATAGCGCTATCAAACAAACCCTATGTCGCGGATATTGCGGGTGCCCGCATCTTCGGCAACTCGAGCATCATTCTGACTTCAGACGGCACAGCCATTAGTGACACAGGGGCGCACCCGAAATTTGGACGCTTCGTCAGCTTTGTTTATGAACCCGTGGTGTTTGCCCAACAACCAGACAAAGTCATTTTAAGTTTTGGAAATTTTGAGACCAGAGAGATTGAGGCTGGTATTTTTTTATCGGGCCTGGTCTCTAACGCCTTTGGTCACTGGTTACCAGAGTTTTTGCCAAAGTTGCAATTTCTACAACAGCACCCCGATTTTGCAAATCTGCCACTTATCGTCGATGCCGATATGCCGCAAAGTCACTTTGATCATCTACGACGACTTTCCGACAATCCTCTGATATTGCTGCGAACGAATGAATCGCTCATCTGTCGACGTTTACTGGTAGCGCCATCCCCTGCTTTTTTGCCGACCGAGTTTTTTGCCAACGATATTCCGGTTTCCGAAATGCCGGGCCTATCGCCTCGGGCGATGCGATTTATCCGGGGAAATCAATCGCTCTACAGCAAGGTGCGCCGCGAAAAACGCATATTTTTAGCCCGAAAAAATATGAAATGGCGTCGCTTGCTTAATGAAAAAGAAATTGAAAATGCTTTGTCTGACATTGGCTTCGAAACAGTGTTCACTGAGGACATGACCGCACAAGAGCAGATCGAGATTTTTCAGAAGGCTGAGTGGATAGTTGCGCCTAACGGATCAGCGCTCCTCAACTTTGTTTTTGCCGATCCCAGTGTAAAGCTGTTGGTGCTGACTCAGCCGAACTTACATAACTGGGGGACGTTCCAAGGGCCGATGGAGACCCTGGGGTATTCTCCGCTCTGGGTGTCCGGAGATTACGCACACGCCGAAGATCAAAAACATTCGCACTATCAAGTACCCGTGGAACGTGTTTTTGAAGCGCTTTCGTTTCTGGGCATGAACGTGGTTAAAAATTAACGTGCGTGATAAAAAATATTTTTGTCACCCAGCCATCGTTGCCGCCGCGTAGAACACATCAACGCCATCGGAGGCATGGCGCTGTACGACCGCGAGGTGTTCCAGACTCAGGGCGTGACACTCAAGTTCATCCGCTCGCGGCTGTTCGAGTATCCCCAGTTCGGCGCCCCCTTTGTACCGTGGCTTTCAATGGTGGATGTGATGATGTTCAATGCGCCGGAGCAGGTCTGCGCCGTCGTCATAGGTTGCTATGAATTGGTTTGAGGGGAAGATATGAGCAACGCGCTGGACAAACACGTGGCCGCCTACCAGGGTGACAATATTTACGATTTCGACAACGAAGTTCTCCTGACCTGGTATCCACAGCGCGTGCTACATCACGCCGGAGAGGCGTGCTCCTTGCTGGAGCTCGGGCTGGGCCACGGTTACACCACTGACATCTTCTCGCGTCGTTTCGTCCGCCATGTGGTGCTGGAAGGTTCCCCCGCCGTTATCCAGAATTTTCGTGACAAGCATCCTGACTGCAAGGCAGAGATCGTCGAGACCTGGTTCGAGCGCTTCGACACAGACGAGCGCTTTGACGTGATTGTGATGGGTTTCATACTTGAACACGTGGAAGACCCACTGCTGATCCTTCGACGTTTTCGCGAATTTCTAGCCCCAGGAGGCAAGATGTTCCTGGCAGTGCCTAACGCTGAAGTGCTGAACCGCAGGCTGGGCCAGTTGGCCGGGCTGCTGGACGACGTCACCACCTTGTCCGAGAACGATCACCTGCTCGGCCACCAACGGTTTTACACGGTGGCGACCTTGAGCGCCGACGTGGCCCAGGCCGGTTGCGTCGTGGACCGACTTGAAGGCATCTACCTCAAGCCTTTCACCACCCGCCAGATCCTTTCCCTGCAACTGGATAGCAACGTCATCGACGCACTGTGCACCGTTGGCATTGACTACCCGGAACTGAGTTGTGGCCTGTTCGCCGAGATTTCTGGCCAATGAAGATACTGCTCGTAGGCGGTAACGCTTCACTGGCGCAAGTGCTGCGCCCGGTGCTGGCATCGTTCGCCGAAGTACTGACGGCCGGACGCAGTGGCTGCGATGTGGCGCTGGACCTGAGCGAGCCCGTCGAGCAGTGGTATTTGCCGCAAGGTATCGATGTCGTCGTCAATCTGGCAGCACACTTTGGCGGCGTTGATTTCGATGCAATGCTTGAGGCCGAGCATGTCAATGTTTTGGGCGGGCTCAAGCTATGCCACGCCGCCAGGGAAGCGGGCGTACGGCATTTTGTGAGCATATCCAGTATCAACGCATACGTGGATGGCGACTCCGAGTATTACGGGGTTTATGGCCTTTCAAAACGGCATGCTGATGAACTCATTCAGTTGTATTGCACCAAGGTAAACCTGCCCTGCACCCTCTTGAGACCCTCTCAGCTGTATGGCGAGCTGGATAGCTTCAGGCGGCACCAGGTGTTCCTGTACAGCATTTTGGACAAGGTGCTGCGCAACGAAGATATTGTTATCCATGGCAGCAGAGACGCCCGGAGAAACTACCTTCATGCGGAAGACTTTTGCAGGATTGTCGCAGCCGTCATCCGCGGCCGCGTAGAGGGCCTGTATGCCTGTACAAACGAGGAAGATGCCAGTCTCCTCACGGTGGCCAAAGCGCTTATCAAGGCAGCAGGCTCTACAAGCAACGTAGCGTTCAATGCCGCCATGAACGACCTTTCGGATAACGTCTTTCCTTACGACGACACCTTGTACCGCAAGACGGGGACTTATCCTGCCATCGGGATAGAGCAAGGACTCGCTCGTCTGGTGGCAAACAGGTTGGTGACTCCGTGAAAAGAGTACTGGTTTCCGGCGCCAGCGGCATCGTGGGTTATGGCGTGTTGCGCGCTCTTCGCCAGACAGGGCAAGACATTTTCCTGGTCGGCACATCGATCTACGACGACTCGGTCGCGCCCGCATTCTGCGACGTGTTCGAACAGGCGCCGCTCACCGGTACGCCGGAGTATCTCGACTGGCTGCTCGCCACACTACGGCGACATCGCATTGACCTGCTGGTCCCCGGCATCGAAATCGACATGTACCACTGGGTCGACCACATCCCACACATCCAGGCGACCGGCGCATTACCCTTGCTCAATGAACCGTCGCTGATTGCGCTGTGCAAGGACAAATGGGGGTTTTACCAGCAACTGCTGGCAGCCGGCGTCACCTGTGCCATCGAAAGCTCGCTGGAGCAGGACTTTGCCACACTGGTAGCGCAATTCGGCCTGCCCTTCCTGCTCAAACCTCGCCGGGGCTTTGGCTCCAAGGGCATTGTTCGGGTGACCTCGGAAGCGGTTTTCCAGAAGCATCGCGCAGACATCGGCACCGTACTGATGGCGCAGCCCATCGTCGGAAACGATGAGGAGGAGTTCACCCTCTCTGCGTTTTGCGACGGGAGCGGCGGTTATTTCGCCAGCATGACGTTGCAGCGCAAGCTGTCGCGTGACGGGTTCACCGACAAGGCCGAAGTGGCTGACTCGGCGGAGTTCGACCCGGCAATCGACGAGCTGTGCCGCTTGTTACGCCCACTGGGACCGACCAACTTTCAGTTTCGCCGCTGCGCGCAGGGACCCAAGCTGCTGGAAATCAACCCCCGGATTTCTTCCTCCACCGCCATCCGCACCGCGTTCGGTTACAACGAAAGCGCAATGGCGCTGGATTACTTTCTGGATCAACGCGATCCGGCTCAGCCCGTCATTCGCCGTGGCCGCGCCGTCCGCTACACCGACGAGCACATTTTCTATGAAGACGGCCTTCATCTCTGACATCCACGGTAATTACGAGGCGCTCAAAGCGGTGTTGGCCGAAATTGACCGGCAGGGTGTGACCAGCATTTACTGCGCAGGCGACGTGGTGGGCTATTACGCACAGATCAACGAGTGCTGCCGCGAACTGCGCGAACGTGAGATCCCCTGCGTGATGGGCAACCACGACTGGTACATGGCGGGCGGCGGTTTCTGTTCGCGCTCGCGCAGCGTGAACGACTGCCTGGTCTACCTGCGCACCATCATCGAACCTGAGCATCTGGACTGGCTGAAAACGTTTCCGGTGCAGCGCGAAATCGGCGAAGTCCGACTGGTTCACGGCGGCTGGACCGACCCTATCGATGAATACCTCAAGCCCTCTGCCGAGTACTTCGAACGGGTACAGGGACGCGTCTTTGTCTCCGGCCACACCCATGTGCAAACCGTGCAACGCTACGGCGACAAGATTTACTGCAATCCCGGCTCGGTAGGCCAGCCGAGGGACGGCGACCCACGTGCGGCATTTGCCATTTATGAAGCGGGTGAGTTCACCCTGCATCGCGTCGAGTACGACATGCGGAAGGTGTTCGACCTGATGGAGGCCGCCGGCTTCAACGACTACTACTACGGCGGACTGAAAACCGGCGCGCGCAATTTGCGTCGGCTTGCGGACTGAAGCGGGATTGGAAAATCACATGTTCAGATGGAAAAAACCAGGCAAGGTATTCGATCCCAAGGATCTGACCCAAACCAACTGGATGCATGAATTCTCGCAGTCACCCTCGGTGCTGGTCTCGGAATGGCAAAGTCTACCTGCTGTACAACGGTAATGAGTTCGGTCGCTACGGCTTCGGTCTCGCGATGCTGGAAAACGATTAATGTCCAATGAGGAACACCGTGGAAAAGCAAAGAGACTTTAAAGAAGCTTCCGGCGAAGCGCTTCGGGAAGCGCAGTCAAAACTCAACGACTATCTGGAAGGGTGCTACAAGTTGGGACAACACTACCTGGATCTGTGCTCCAGCATCTTCCTGATGCGTGAAAAAGGAGCTCCCCGTGGCTAAATCAGTACTGATTTTCCCGGCGGGCATGCCACGCTCGATGGCCTATCTCGAACGTGCCCTGAGTGAAGGGCAAAGCGTGATCGGTTCCTCTTCGCTGGGCTACGACCCGGCGCGCCAGCTCTATCCGAACTGGGCACATTTGCCTTACGTCACCGCGCCAGACTTTGACGAGGCGCTGCGCCAAGTCATCGCCGATTTCGACATCGGCGGCATTTTCACCCCCAACCTAGTAGTGTGGGACTACCTTAATCGCTGCATCGCGCAATCGTTCCCGGGTGTGACGCTGGTCAACATCTCGCCGATGGCCAGCGAAGTTGCGCCTTATCACAAGGCGTTGCAGTTCGGCGAATCGGTGCTGTCCGAACCACTAGCAGTGGCAGGGTCCGGAGAAACCAGGCCAACCGCTTCCGCGCTGGAGATCGCCGCACTGTTCCGCCACGCCGAAATCATTCCCGGAATGTGCGACCACGAAAAGATTCGCGCGCTGTGCGAACTGTTTCGTCACGCGCCCGACGGGGATGTGGTGGAGATTGGCAGTTGGTGGGGTAAGTCGGCTTTTGTGTTGATGCGTCTGGCCAGTTGCTACAACGTTGGCAAACTGTTGTGCGTAGACCCATGGTCTAACGAGCACCTCATTCAGAACGACGAAAAGGGCTTCGTTGATCGCGTTCCGGTCAACGCCGATGAAGCCTTGACGGTGTTCCAACTCAACCTGCTGCCGTATGCCCACGGCTCAGTGAACTACATGCGCCTGCCCTCCGTTGACGCAGCAGTAGAATATCGCCGCAGCCGGCAGGTAACGACAGCAGCGTTTGGCGAAACGACCTATGTAGGTCGTATTGCCGTCCTGCATATAGACGGTAACCACAGCTACGATAAGGCTCGCGCTGATGTATTAGCCTGGGCGGACCTCGTGCTGCCGGGTGGCTGGATCATCATCGACGACTACATCTGGCCCTATGGTGACGGACCGCAGCGTGTAGCTGATGAGTTTCTCAGAAGCCGACTCTCCATCATTGATTGTGCATTTGTCATGGGGAGTGCGATGTTTATCAAATTGAAATAACGCTCCCCCGCAAACACTGCGCTCGCTCGGTCAAACTCTATTGAAAGCCTCAGAGCGCAGTCTGCTACGCAATCGAAAATTGATTGATGCATCTGATCACATGGTCCTGCTCCGCCTCGCTCAACGTCGGATACAGCGGCAACGACAGGATCTGTTCGGACAGCGACTCGCTGAGTCCCTTCGACGCCGGCGCCAGATGGCGATAGGGTTTGTGGTGATGAATAGGCAATGGATAATGGATCTGTGTCTGAATGCCATTCTCAGCCAGATGGGCCTTCAACGCGTCACGCCATGGACAGGAGATAACGAACAAGTGCCAGACATGAGCGGACGACTCCACCACCTCGGGCAGCCTGATCAGCGGGTGCTGGATCCGGGCAAGATAGCGTTCGGCAAGGCGGCGGCGCCGAAGGGTGTCAGCCTCTAGCCCCTTAAGTTTTACGCGCAGCATAGCGGCCTGAATTTCATCCAGACGGCTATTCACGCCCGCAAGATCATGCTGGTACTTGATGCTGGAACCATAGTTTCCGAGGGCACGCACAAGCTTTGCCAGCCCTGGATCGTCAGTGGTCACAGCACCGCCATCGCCCAAGGCGCCGAGGTTCTTTCCGGGATAAAAACTGAATGCTGCCGCATCCCCCCAATTACCTGCCTTGCGCCCCTGCAAGTGAGCGCCATGGGCTTGTGCGCAATCTTCCAGTACCAGCAGATCATGCTGTTTGGCCAATGCCAGAATCTGCGGCATCGGTGCCAATTGACCGTACAGGTGCACCGGCAAGATCAAACGGGTTCTGTCGCAAAGCGCGGCTTCAACGGCTGCCATGTCCAGGTTATAGGTAGCGGGATCAACATCTACCAGCACCGGTACCAAGTCGTTTTCCACAATGGCTGAGACAGTGGCAATAAACGTGTTTTTCTGCACAATCACTTCATCGCCTGCGCTCAGCATCCCCTGTTCTTTCCACGCTCGCAGAACCAGGGAAAGGGCATCGAGACCGTTACCGACGCCGATCGCGAATTGGCTGTTGCAATAACGAGCGAACTCCGACTCGAACTGAACGAGTTCGTCACCCGAAATGTACCAACCCGAGTCGATCACTCGACTGCAGGCCGCTTTCAACTGGTCGGCATACTCGTGGTTTACACCTTTCAAATCAAGGAAGGGGACGTGCATCGATATACCTTACAATTTTGGCTGGATTGCCCATTACAACCGCGTTATCAGGTACATCGCGGGTCACTACAGCACCTGCACCCACCATACAGTTTTCACCCAGAATGATACCGGGCAACACGGTGGCATTGGCACCGATCGATGCCCCTCGCTTGACGAGGGTTTGCACAAAAACGTCAGGATAAACTTTTGATCTTGGGTATTTATCATTGCTGAAAGCCACGCATGGACCGATGAATACATCGTCCTCAATCGTCAGGCCATCCCACAAATAGACACCCGACTTGACGGTGACTCGGTGGCCAATGACCACCTCATTCTCGATGAAGGTATGCGCGCAGATATTGCAGTCGTCGCCAATCACTGCTCCCGGCAAGATCACGGCAAACTGCCACACTTTGGTGCCGATTCCGATAGACGTTGACTGGACATCGCTCAAGGGATGGATCATTGCGCCACCGCCGTTAAAAAGCTGGCGTAGTCCCGAACATAGTCCGACTCCTCATAGAGCTGATCGGCCAGCACCATCAGCACACAGTCTTCAGAAAAATCGTACATCTCTCTCCAGATAAAAGACTCAATCAGAAGACCCTGGCAGGGATGATCCAGCCGAATCTCGATTTTTTCCTGGCCATCATCCAGCATGAAGCGACAGGAGCCTCTCACCGCGACCACGACTTGTTTGAGGGTCTTGTGGGCATGAAAGCCCCGTCTAACGCCTTTGCCGGTATCGAACATGTAATAAACACGCTTGACGGAAAAAGGAATGTTTTTACCTTCTTCCAACGCAATCAGCGAGCCACGCTCATCGCCATGCGTTTGCAGTTGCAGAAACTGAACCTTCATCGAGATTTCTCAACAACCATTGTCGACACCTGCGACTGCAGCCAAGTAGCAATGATGTCGGGATCAATAAAATAGGGTTTGTAGTAGAGCTCTCGTGAATCCAATGCGCCGACGCGGTAGGAAATGTAGTCCATCTCTACACCGACAATGGCCGCAATGTTGGAGAAACAGGAGAATGCTCCACCCTCTTCGGCCATCCAGCACAATGCCTTCGTGCCTGCCGTGGCAAACAAAATGTTGGTCCAGGCGGCGCCTGTGGGGCCTACGATTATTTCGGCATTAGCCATGATGGCCACCTGTTGGCTGACGTCCTGATCTTCCATGTAAACACAGACAAAACCATGGGCTTCCAGCAGCGTCGCTACCTCTGTCTGATTATACAGTCTCAAAAAGCCCTTTCTGGCCAGGAACACCCGCTTTGGCAAGTCGTCCCTGGGCAGGTCCCGACTCAAGGCAAACGCTTTTTCACGCAGGAACATGATGGACTCGTGACGGGCAAAACTATTTTCGGCAAGGTTCCAAGCGGTGCCCTTGAGGTTGGGAATGGCATTATTGGGGGCTCCGATCAGCAATAGATCGTCCACTTTATAGGCCGTGACAATACTCAGGTAAATAAACGGTCTATTGATGCCGAAACTCTCGATCAACGTCTTGATCGATGAAATTTTCTGGCTAGCCACGGAGATCAAAATTGGATAGTCAGCATAGTGGGGAGGCAGTTCTTCGACAAACTGCAGCTGAGTGAGGATTTCCAATACCCAGTGGTAATAATTAAGCTCGTTACAACCCGAAATCAATATGCCCTTTTCAATACGCTCCGGTTGGAGAGCGCGGACCAGCGCCAG
This sequence comes from Pseudomonas sp. Root329, assembly GCF_001424925.1. NCBI lineage: Bacteria > Pseudomonadati > Pseudomonadota > Gammaproteobacteria > Pseudomonadales > Pseudomonadaceae > Pseudomonas > Pseudomonas sp. Root329. Next base: position 17,981 of record NZ_LMCV01000029.1, read on the forward strand.
GCTTTTTCCATGATGGAGCAGATGAGCACCGCTGTAGTCAGCACGGGTCGACGCCGAGGTGGTGACGCGCTCAATCACTATTTGTTCATCGGGAAGGATAACCGAGCGGGAAACAGAGCAGACCTGACCATGGCGAAAATGATAAAGCGCCACTTCCGGCAACGTAATACCCGTCGGCGCAACGTGCTGGTTCAGATACCGAGGGCCCTGCACCTGCCCTTTCATGGAGGATCGAAAAATGTGCACCTTGCTGGCAGTCACCTCATCCAGCCACTGCACCGACAACCGCTTGATATTGTTTGTTGTGGTCCCGACTATAAAACGATATAGCCAATCGGAAACCCACCCGGGCCGCGTACAGATGCGCTCATAGCCGAGTAACTCAAAGCGTTTTCTCAAAGACTGTAGCCTGGAGCACTTTGCCGGGTCTGGCCAATACACCGTAATTTTATCTTCGCTTATCGCGAACTCGTCGATGAGTTGACTTTGAATTTCGCGGTAATAATCACTGGCGATAATGATTTTATCAAAAGATAAGTCGGTAAGTTGTCGTGGCGCATAGATAGTTTTCCCGAACAACAAGCCGCCCTGTTTCTGCTGATTGTTATCAAGAAACCCAATCACTTTTTGACGGCCGCGGCTGCTCTTGTAAAAGTTAACACCGCCCGCGCCGGTCCCAAAGATCAAGATCCGACTTTTACGCTTAAACCACGTTCGCACACTCACCTCGTCTTACGTATTTTTCAAAGCATCAGCGATAACACTGAGCGGGCAACCCATCGTATTCAGTGCCCTAAACCTTATTGATGATATTGCCTTTTACTTGTGCGATACCTTTTGCATCCAGGTCCCGACGTGTTCTGGCCGGCCTGATTTCACCCTGGATAGTGCTGTTTATCTCATCGATCTGCGTCTCGCCCGCCTGTCCATTGGACTTGCCCACCAAATAGCGCAAAGACAATCGAAACCGATCGGATTCATCGTCCAATGGACGGGTCCCGTGCAACGTACAGTTATGCCAAAGGCCGACATAACCTGGCCCACCGACCAACTTTTGATCCACGCACTCAATCGTCTGGCCTTGGTCGTCAGCGTAAGCCCAACGGTCATCCCCAAGATTCTTCAGCTGGTGAGGAAACAATGTCGCGCCCAATCGGTGCGAGCCGGGCATCAGGTGCAGCGGGGAATCACGCTCGGTCACTTCATGCAAATACACATAAACCGTCAGAAACGTTGACGGATCCAAGTCAACACGCCCCTGCGGCCAATCGATAATATCTTGATGGAAGTCGATGCCACGGAAGTAAGTAATGTCGCGAAATGGCTTCCTGATGTAGGGCCCCAGGTTCGCCACGTTAACGTCGCGAATCCTTTCCCGCACCCATTCCGGCAGCCAGGCATCCGGCACACCGCAAACGGCCTTTTTAATCACCACCTCATAGTCGTCACCCAGCACACTACCGAGTACCTCGGTCAGGACCGGGTCCTGCTCTATGAATTGCAGTTGAGGTTCAAACGCATTGAGGTAGTTGAACGTTTTGGTCGGATTGGCGTTGAAGTGGTTTTCCTGAGCGAGGTACTCGACCTCCTCCATGAACAGACCCGGGCCGAAGTCCCGCGCGCAGATCATTTGCTGATACAACGCCTGAGTCTGACCGACGTCCAGGATCTCCCCAAAGAGATAGGCACCCTGTTCTTTGAGGCTATCGATGTAGGTCTGCATACTGCGTTCGCTCATTGTGTGCCGTAATGTATCTGAATTTTATCGGCAGGCTTGGGTGAAACTAGCGGGTAGCGGGTGAAAATATTTGCGTCGCGGACACTGGCCGGGACTGTCAGTCCTCACGGATAACTAAACCCCTTGACCAACGTCAACTCCCCCACCGCCCGCATCGGCACCAGGAACGTCTCCATCTTCTCGTTCGGCGTCCCCTCCTCCGTAATCACCGTCACCTGTGCGGTCGTCAGCGGCTGAACCGCCTCCTCCTGCCCCTCATCATCACTCCGATATCCGCCCCCAAAGTAGTTCACATAGACGAGGTATTGGCCTTTGATCGGCGCCGGCATGGCGAAGATTTCCGGGCCATAGCCGGTCGTCACGTCTACATCGAGCGCAGCACCATTGGGAGCAACGCGGTCGCCGTACCAGATGTGGGCGCCGTCGGGGGTGATGAGGTGCAAGTCGAGGTCCGTGCCATCACTGTCCCAAGCCAGCAGCACCCGCAACTTCGCCGGAGTGGCCCCGCCGCTGGCGTTCAGGAATTGCGTGCGATGCCGCTGCTGGCCATCGGGGCTGCGAACTTCGACGCTGTTGCTGCCATTGGGGAATGAGAACGGGCGATCAAAGCGACCAGCGGGGTCAATCTTCAGCGGCATGCTGACACCGTTGACGATCAACCGGCCCGGCTCACCGGACTTGGGTGTGGCTTTGATTTGCCCTGTGATGCGTGCAGTGTTGGCCTGCCCCACCGGGGTGTTCACCGAGGAGGCCGGGTAGTTAACGATCTGGCGGAAGTTTTCGCCTTCGCCTTCAGGCGCGCCAGTGCGCCAGCCGCCAACGGGTGTATCGAGTTTGGCGGCACTTTCGGCGGCAAACGTCGTCGACCATACGCAAAAAGAACAAAGGAACAGGAGGACCTGTGGATAACGGAGTTTCATGGCCTATTCCAGCAAGAGGTGGCGGGCGAGCCCTTCGATGTAGGTTTCATCCTGGCCGTTGGGGTGTGCTTCGAAGGCCAGGTGCAGGTATTCGTGGGTCAGGTCGAGGCGGTCTTGCAGCGACAACACGCCGCGCACGTAGATGCGCTGGCGTTCGCGGTCGACAAAGGGGCGGCCGAAGGCCAGGCGGCAGACGGCGAAGGTGCTGACTTCGTTGTAGCCAATCTCGCTTTCCAACCGCGGACGCCAGTCGCGGCGTTGGTTCAGCAGCCAGTCTTGCGCGGCGGGGAGTGCTTCGCAGGAGGCGACTGGATTGTCCCAGCGGCTGAGGCTGGCGCGGGGGTAGGCGTGGAGCAAGATGGCGTCGTAGCGTTGGCCAGCGTTGGCTTGTTCGACGGCTTGTTGCCAGGAGAGCTTGTCCGGGCCGGGCTGGTCAGAGTGGTAAGTGACGGTGCTGCCGGCGAGGACCAGGTCGCTGGTCCAGGCGGCGATGTGGCGTGATTCGGCGGTGGCTGGACGTGGGGCGACGCGTTGCCGGCTGCTGCTGTCGTCGATGCTCAGGCAATCGCCGTTGCGGGTGGCGTTTTGCAGCAGGTACGTGCGGATCGCGACGGCCAGGGCTTTGGCGGCTTCGGCGGGTTCGGGCTTGGCTTCGCGCTGGAGGACGCGGGCGACATATTCTTCGCGGTCCAGGCGGGCGATCAATTTGTCTTTCACCAAAAACAGTTCGCCGTCGCTGTGGATATCGAGTTGGTTGCCGTTGGTGAATTCGACGCGGTAATCGCCCTGCAAGGGCCCGGACTCAACAACACGATCCCCAGCCAGAACGCGCCCGATGGGATAGCGTGAAAACAGCCCCACCTCGACACAGCGTCCCGCCTCCGAAGGCCAATCCACCGGCAACACCGAAGCCAACGCTCCACCGTAGTGACGCAAGACCATTTGACTGGTTCCTCGCCCGCCAGCCCAAACCGGCGTGCCATCCACCGTCCACCCGGCAAAACCACCCTGACGCGACGAAGGGTCCTGATCCCCCAACCAGCTCCAGGTTTTCACCCGCAACCGGCCACCGAGTTCGCCCATAACATTGCCGTCAGCCGCATTCAACACCACATCCAGCAACACCCGCCGCGCCGAATCCTGCGCTGGCATCATGGCCAGCACCTTAAGCAATTCAGCCACCGATACTCGCGTAGAAGGCTGCAACGAAGACAAGTTCAGCAACCACTCCGGTGCCTTACGTGCCTGCCAATACTCTCGCCAACCAGCATCAGAAATACCCAACCGCGCAGGCTCAAAGTACAAACCGCACGACTTCACCAACGCCTGATCGCGCTCAATCTTGCCGCCCGCCGTGCAGCAGTAAACTTCCTCCTTCGACTGCCCGCGACATTCGTAAGCCGGCTCATGGGCGTTGGTATCCACCAGCCAGCCGTAAACAAACAACTTCCACACACTGCCCAATGGAGTCTGTAAATCAGCCGGCAATGGCTCGCGCGCGATCACCTGAGTCCGGCTCAACGACAGCAACTCACCTTTAAAAGCCAGACGCAGCGGCTCCTCCTGCGCTGTTGCCAGCGCAGGAATCAGACACAGCCACCACCAGAGCAAACGCCGGGTCATGTCAGTTGACCGTGACCTGGCCGAGGGCCGGTTTCTGTTCCTGAGCCTGATGATGTGGCGCGTAGACCTGAGTGAAACGCACCGGCGGCAGGTTGAACTGGCCTTTCTGCGAGAAGCGCACCAAATGACGCAGACGCAATTCGCCACTCAAGGCGTCGACCGGAATGGCATAGGCCATTTGCCCCGGCTCGAAACGCGCTTTCTCCAACGCGGACGGTTCGGTGCCGGCCTTGCCCATGAGCTTGATGCCCCACGTGGTGCGCTCGACATCGGCGCCCGGTGGCAGCGGCACTTCGAGCATGCCGTAACGCAGCGGTTTGGCCGCTTTACTGGTGATGATCACTTCGTCCAGATACAGGCTGTCGCTGGACAACGGTTTGTTGCCGACCGCTTCCAGTTTGAAGGTGAAGGCTTCGTCGCCCGGCACCAGACGCGACAGGCGACGGGTGATGGTCACGGCCATCGGATCTACCAGCGGTTGCTTGGTCTGGAAGCTCAAATCCGCTCGCAACGGACGCTCTTGCGCACCGGTCAGCGACAGCACCGCAGGCACTGGCGCAGCACCCTGCCACGTCCAATACGTCTCACCGGTATCACCGTATTTTTTCTTCCAGCCTTCACCCGGTGCCAATGCGATGGTGGGTGATGCCTGCTCGATGCTGCGCTGCAACCAGGTCAGCGCCAATGCGCGTTCCAGGGTCGATTGCTGTGGCAACAATCGTTGCAACAACGCTGCCGCTTGAGCCTGATCGAAGGCTTGCAACGACAGGTTCAAGGCTTCGGCAAACGGCTGCGAACTGACCGCCAATCGTTGTTGCGCGTCTGGCAATTGACGATTGAATGCGTCCGGCAGAGTCACCTTCGATTGCTTAGCCAACGAGGCAGTCAACGCTCGAGCAGCCGCCAGACCCAACGCCGAATCCGGATCGCTCATGACGATGCTGTCTTCGCCATCGTCCATCAGGTTCGCCGCATTGCCCTCGCCCGCTTTCGACAGATCATCCATCAAACCGCTGAGCAAGGTGTTCACCGGCAATTGCATCTGTTTGGCGAACGACAGGATCAGCGCGCGCTGCAACAGCGGCGTGTTTTTGGCTTGCTTCGAATAAACCTCCAGCACCCGCTGCCAATGCTCCGGCGGCAGACTCAACTCCAGCGCTTTGCTGGCGTGCCAGTCGGCGTAATACGCGTAAGCGGTGAGGAATGCATCCGGCTCACCGTCCATGCCCCACCAGGTGAAGCTCGCCGAAGGCCCGGCCATTTGCACCAGGCGCAGACGGCTGTTCTGCATGATCAGGCGCAAGCGATCGCGGATCTGTGGGTTCGACGACAAAGTCGGATACGCGATGCTCAGCGGCAGCAAACGACTGGCCGTTTGTTCGACGCCGCCGTATGGATAACTCAACAGATCGTCGAGCGCCGAGCGGAACAGCGCTTGCGGACTGTCGTCCAGACGCAGGCGAATATCCGTGGCATCTGCCGGCAAAGTCAGCGGCGTATCACCGCTGGCCACGTCCAGACTTTGGCTCTGGGTCACCTGCCAACCTTCGCCGGTCGCGGTCAGCCGCACAGCCAAGGCATCAGCCGTTTTACCGTCCTGCACCAGCTCAGCCGACCACTCGCCACTGGCCAGCGCAAACTCCGGCAGCGCGATGTAGTTGATGCCGTTGTTCAGCGTCACCGGCACCCGCTGCTCGGTACCGCCGAAATGAATCACCAGCTCAGCCTTGGCCGGTTTTTCCGCTTGGCTGAAAGCAAACACACCCAGATCAGGTTTGTCGCCAGCGCGGAATTTTGTTGGCCCGCTCCACTTCAGGTAAAGCGGTTTTTCCGAGCGTACGAATTGCTTTTTCTGCCCGACCTGACCGTCATCGGCGATGGCCCGGGCGGTGATGCGCCAGCGGGTCAGCGAGTCCGGCATCTTGAAGGTGAAACGGGTTTTGCCGTTGGCGTCGGTGATCAATTCCGGCTGCCACGCGGCGGTGTCGACGTCTTCACGACGCGGCCGCTCCAGCACTTTCACGCCCCGCTCGCTACGGTTGGCTTTGCCCGGCGCGCCAGGGCTGCCCGGCAATGCCACGTCGTAGCTGATGAACGACAGACTGGCGCTGGTGCGCACATTGTTGCGGCGCGGGTGGTAGAAAAACTGGTCGATGGTCGGCGCGACTTCCGGTTGCAGCGCGTAAACCATTTCGTCCACCACGCTGACCGTCAGGTGCGCTGGAATAGGCTTGCCAGCGAACTGGGTGGTCAAGTCCACCGACACGGTATCGCCCGGCTGATACGCCTCTTTATCGGTGGCAATGACCACGTCGATTTGCGGCGCGATCACTTTGATACCGGCGTTCTGGAAGCTGTACTGACCGCCCTTGGTGTAAAGCACTGAGAACGTCAGGTTCGGCGCAAAATTATCCTTCACCGGGATCCGCGCGCGGTATTGGGTCTCGCTGAGTTTTTCCATCTTCAGCCAGTCGCCGCCCTTGGACAGCAGCGCTGTGGCCTCGACCTTGTCGCGCTCCAGCGACAACAGTGCATCGCTGATCGGCTCAGGGAACGTGATCAATGCGAGGGCTTCGTCGCCGGCCTTGTACTCGGGTTTATCGAGGACGATTTCCACGGTGCCCGGCACGGCTTTGACGCCGTCGCCAGTGACCGAATGCCCGGTGGCCCCCACCACGCGGCCATGTTCATCCTTCAGCGTCAGGTTGTAGGTCCCCGGACGGTCGAAGGCCAGGCTGAAGCCTTTGTCTTTCGCGGCGAGTTTGCCTTCGCCGGTGCTCTGGTCTTCCAGGCGCACCCAACTGTAGCTGCTTGGCGTGACTGCTTTACTTTGCTCGCTGCCGCCTTCATTCAAATAACTGAACGCAACCTTGTCACCCACCGCACTGAACCGCTGAGGCGCACGCAGGCTGAAACTCGCCGCGCCGCGGTCGATGAGGATTTCCTTGGTGGTCTTGACCCGATACGCCGCGCCATCGCTGGCGAACACGGTGAGCATGTAGCGACTCGGCTTCTCGGCAGCCGGCAGATCCAGCGTCGCGTTGCCCTTGGAATCGGTGGTCAGTTCGGTACTGGTCAACTCAACCGGGAATTGCCCGAGGTATTGCAGTTCGTTGTCGACCATCGACAGTTGTTGAGCACGCAGACTCAGGCTCAACTTGGCGTTGGCCACCGGTTTTCCGTCCGGGTACAGCAGCACCAGGCTGCCCTTCACCGGTTCGCCGGTGCGGTAATCCTGCTTGGCCAGGTTCAGGGAAATTTCGAAGTGCGGCTTGATGTATTCGGCGACGCGGAAGGCGCTGCTGTAGGCCTGATCCTTGTAGCTGAAACGCAGCTCATAACCGCCCGCCACCGCGTTGTCCGGCAACTGGAACCGACCTTGAGTGCCCGCCTTGGAATCGAGTTTCAGCGCCAACGATTGCAGCGCCGTGCCGGTCGCATCGAGCACGGTCACGTTGACGTCGGCTGCAGTCGGCAGCACAGAGTCGCGGGCGTTTTTGAACTCACGACCAACGATTTTCAGCGACACCCAATCCCCCGGGCGATACAACGGCCGGTCGGTGAAGGCATAGAGTTTGGTGTCGTAGATTTCGCTGTCGTAATAGAAGTTCTCGGAGACAAACACCCCGCCCTCTTCGTCCTCGCCAATCACGAACGAACGCTCGGGGCTGACGTGTTTCAGACGCAGCAAACCATCGGTATCGGTGGCGCCGCTGCTCATCACACCCAGGCCATCGGTCCACAGCACATTCACCTTCGGCACCGAACTGCCTTCGTGTTTGCGCGCGGCCCACACCAGCAATTCATCACCGGCAATCTTGCTCACGGCCACGGTGTTGGAGACGAAGACCATGGTGGTCGCACGGTACTTGCCGATCAGCGCTTCCACCAGGTACAGGCCCGGTTTCAGGTTACCCAAAGGAATGTAAACGTTGCCCGGCGAGACACTGACGAACTCGCTGGAAGAGCCGGCGAGGTTCACACCCTCGGGCGGCTGGATCGGTTTGGCTTGCCACAGCGGATAACGGAATTGGCTGATCACCGGCAGGCCCGGAATCAGCGCGAATTGCGGCTGAGCGTCGTAAGGCGTTGGCGCGGCCATCGCGGCGCCCATCTTCAGTTCCGGCACTTCCTCGGTGACTTGTTTGCGCGATTCGTAGGAGAACGCTCGCTGCATCACGCGACGGGATTTGCGGTACCAGTTGTCCCACAGGTACGCGAGGGTGTTCGACAGGCCTTCGCCCTTGAACTGGCCGTCGCTGACCACGCGGTGCAGGTTCTTCTGGCGCTTGAGGAAATCCAGCGGCTTGTCGATGCGGTACACGCGAATGTCGGCGCCGCCGTAAGGCTCCATGCGGAACCGGCGGTAGTCGCGGCCCGGCGCTTCGAGGCGAACCATCGCCTGTTCGTCGCTGGCAAAACTGCTGTCGGCCAGCAGGAAAAAGCTTTCACCGGCCACCGGCGTATAGCCGCTCGGCTCGACGGTGTCTTCGGCATTCACCGCCGAAAAAGGCAGCACTAAGACCAACAGCAGAGGCAGAAAACGCAGCATGCGGGCACCGATCATTGGGAGAGAAAGTTCAGTCGATAGACGCCGATGAAGTTGGGGTTGGCTGCGTCGGGTATCCATCGGGTGTCCTTCCATGTCATGAGTTGCTGCAGGCTTGCGGAGCGCATGCCGTTGTCAGTCGGGGTGGTGGTGCCGGTGTGATAGGCGATGTAGCGGCCCATCCAGATCATCAGGTGCTGGTCGTCGCCCTGATCGAAAAACATCAGGTCACCGGGCCGGGCTTGCGCCAGATCGCGACCGACCAAATGGCTGTTGAACTGAATCAGTTTGATCGCGTTGACGTAGGGCCCGACCTTGCCGCCGCCCTGCTGCCATTGCTGGGCGAGGCCGCGCTGGGCCTCGCTCAGTTGCAGTTCCGGCGGCAGGTAGCGGTTGGACAGGCCATTGCTGCGCAGCCATTTGTCGTCGTGGACTTTCAGCGCTTCGTTGGCGGCGAAACGAACCAGGCCGGCACAGTCCTGCTGATACCAGCGCGGGCTCGGACCTTGGGTCAGTTGTTCCTGGGCGATGCGCACGAACCAGGCGCGGAACACCTGGGATTGCTGCACGTCCAGCGACGGTGCCTCAGTGGCAAATGCCCGGGTGCCCAGCAACATCGCCAGCAGGCCGAGGCCTCGAATGAGTGCGGTCACAGGGCTTTCCATTCCAGCGGCAGCCATTGCCAATGGCCGTCGGGCTCGCTGCCTTCGGGCAAGGTCAGGGCGTATTTGCCGTAGCCGCCGAGCTTGCGCAGTTTGGGAATCAGGTAGGTTTGCGCGGCGTTGTAGAACACCGGCTCCATGTCTTGCGGCAGGCTGTCGAGGGTTTCCTGTTGCATCAGTTGCGCCATGGAATCCGGGCCGAAGTAGACCGGCATCAGCAGGTCTTTCGGCACCACGTCGGCCATCGGCGGGAAGCGTTTGTCGAGGGTGCCGAGGGCCTTGTCCACGAGCTTGTCGTCGAGGGAGAACAGCAGCGTCGAACCGTGGCGTGCCAGGCTGACTTTCATGAACGCCTTGCCGGTGATCGCGTCCGGCTGCTCGGCATCCTTGGCCTTGTAAGGACCGAAGTTGGAGCTGACCTGACGCTGCCATTGGTGGGTTGGGCCTTCCTGTTTCTCGATCACCGGGAACGCGTGCTCTTCGACGTTGCCTTCGTAGGCACCGACCATCGAGCCGAACAGGTTGCCCAGATCGCCGTCGAGTTTGGCGCTGTCATCATCGTTCAGGCTGGCCACCAGCAACGGCGTGTACAACCGCGAATCGGCGTACCAGCACAGGCCGGCGGCACCGGCCATGTGTTCGGTCAGGACCTGGGCCACAGACTCGTCAGCGCCAAGTTTCACCAGCAGCGGTTTCTGTTGTTCGGCAGCGAGCGGCAAGGCGACGCAGGCGCTGGCGCCCATGGGCATGGCTTGCCAGATCGGCTTGAAATCGAAGTCCGGCTGGTCGTCCAGTTCGTCCATGGCGAGGAAGCTGTGCCAGCCCTTGTCGTCCATGTCGAAACGCAGGCCGGCGAAGTTCGGGATGAAACGCTGGTATCCCATGGCCAGGACGCTGGAATTCACTGAGAGACGTTGCTTCACCTCTGGCGCGCGGGGTGGCAGGCCGAAGGCTTCGGGGAAGAGTTTCTGGCCGCCGAGCAGTGCTTCCAACGATTCAGTCGACACCATGCCGGGTTCGTCGACCGGACCGTGGCCGGCCTCATACAGCTTGGCCGGATTGGACAGCACCACCAGTTTGTCGCCATGAGAGGCGAACAGCAGCGCTTTACTGTGGTTGTAGGTGAGTTGATAAAGCGGCACCACATCGCCGGCAACCTTGATTTCAGCCAATTGGGTCAACTGCGAATCATCCAGCGCCACTTTGGCCAGCGGCTCCAGCACCTTGGCCAGTCCACCGCGATCCATCACCAACAAAAAGTCTTTCAGGCGACCATCCGCCCCACGCCACAGCGCCACATCCGCCGGCTGATCAAACAGCTGCTCAATCAAACTGTCCTGCAACTTCAGGTCATGTTCGTAAATGATCCGCCGCAGACTGCCGATCAAACCGAGACGATCCGCATGCGCTTCATAATAGAAGACGAAATCTTCGGTCAGGGTTTCCTTAAGGAACGGCACCGCCAGCAAGTCCTTGGGCAATTGGCTCAAGGAATGGGTTTCGAGCAGACCGTCCGGCCGGCTCATGCCCAGTTTGTCGCTGGCCAACGCCGCCGGGGGCGCCTTGGGTTTGTGCATGAACCAGCCCAACCCGGCCGCAACGCCGACCACCAGGGCCAGGCCGACCAGCAGCGCCGGCCAGCGGCGAGGAGTTTTGGCTGCAGGCGTTTCGGCGGCCGGAGAAACAGTGTTATCGCTCATGTTCACAAAACCCGATGTCATCCGTGGAGCGGGATGCTTAATAGTTGAAAGTCTTGACCAGCAGCAGGTCACCGATGGCCCGCAGGGGCACGATGAAGGTCTCGCGTTTTTCGTCGACGGTGTTTTCGTTGAGCACCAGGTTGATCTGCGAGGTGATCACCTCGTTCTGGTTGCTGGTCTCATCGAAGTTATAGCCGCCACTGCCGAAGTTGCCCCAATAGTTCACGTAAACCAGATAGGTGCCATGCATCGGCGCGGTCATGGTGAACATTTCCGGACCGGGACCATCGACGCCGTCCGGGTCCAGACCGCCGCCGTTGCTCATCGCCGGGCGAGCCCAGAACGCGTGCTGTCCGTCGGGGGTAATGATGTGCAGGTCGAGTTCGGCTTTCGGGTCATCCCAGCCCAGCACCACGCGAATCCGCGCCGGGGTGCGCAGGTTGTTGGCTTCATAGAATTGAACGCGCTTGAGCGATTGGCCTTCAGAGCTGCGCACTTCGACGCTGTTGGAACCGGCGCCGAACGCATACGGCCGGGCGAAACGCCCTTGGTCGTCGGTATACAGATTCAGAGGATTGCCGTTGACGGCCAGGGTGTGCGGCCCTCGCTGAGTGCCGATGGCCTTGAGCTGGCCCTGGATCATCGTGCGATTGCGCTGCACACCGCGATCGATCGGTGGCGTGGGATAGGCGACTTGAGGATTTTCACTGCGGTCCAGCAGGCCGGAATAACGCCAGCCACCCACCGGTTCCGACACCTCGGCCGAAGGCTCGGCCAACGCCGCGCTCGCGCAGACGAGCCCCATCAGCAATAGAAGAAATGAACGCATGTGACGCCTCCTGCCATGCATAACGAAACCTTGCGCCCGATCCTCGGCGCGTTACAGATCCAAAAACTGCGTTTCGTCAGAAAGACCCATGACTTTCGGGTCGTAGAAGGCGCGAAGATTAGCCATTCGGCGGTTTTTTAACAATCGGATACATCTATATTTGCGGTGGGATTCACGCTAGCAGGTGGACGGTGAGCCGAATTGGCGTCATATTCGGCTCACAATATGAGCCGAATAACGTTTCTATTCGGCTCACCCACACCAAGAGCACCGAGTTCATGGCACCTCACTGGATCTGGCAGCAGCCCGATTGGCCGAATTTCAACTGGCAAGCCGAGCGCCTGACACCGCTATTGCGCGAGTGCGTGCAGGCCCAAGGTCGGTTGATGGGCATGGCCAGCTCAGTGGGCAGTTCGCTGAGCGCTCAGAGCGAACTGGATGCACTGTTGCAGAACATCGTGACTTCATCCGCCATTGAGGGTGAGCAGCTGAATGTAGGTTCGGTTCGCTCGTCATTGGCGCGGCGGTTGGGGCTGGAGCTGGTCGATGGCAACAATGTCAGCCAGCGCAGTGAAGGGCTGGCGCAATTGATGCTCGACGCCACTCAGCATTTCGCTGAACCGCTGACGTTGGAGCGATTACTCGATTGGCACGAATGGCTGTTTCCCGAGCAAGAGACCGATCTCGCTGCCCGACCGATCCGTGTCGGCGCATTACGTGGCGATGACCCGATGCAAGTGGTGTCCGGGCAACTGGACAGACCAACCGTTCACTTCGAAGCCCCGCCTCGTCAGGGCCTTGAGCGACAGCTCGACACCTTCCTCACCTGGTTTACCGCCAGCCGAAATCAGGCGGGACTCGACCCATTACTGCGGGCCGGCATCGCGCACTTCTGGTTTGTCACTCTGCACCCTTTCGACGATGGCAACGGGCGCCTGACGCGCACGATCACCGATCTGGCTTTGGCTCAGGGTGAAGACCAAGCCATCCGCTTCTATGCCATGTCGGCGAGCATTCTCGAAGACCGGTCCGGCTATTATCGAGTGCTCGAAACCTGCCAGAAAGCCACTCTGGATATCACCGAGTGGCTGGAATGGTTTCTGCAAACCCTGCTGCGCAGCTTGCAACAGGCCATGGCCCGGATCGAGAGCGTGCTGGGCAAGGCGCGTTTCTGGCAGGCGCATCGGGAGTCAGAGTTGTCTGCGGAACAGACCAAAGTACTGAATCGCTTGCTTGATGGCGGGGAGCGCGGCTTTGTGGATGGCATTAGCGCAGCACAGTATCAGGCCGTGGCGAAGGTATCCAAAGCTACCGCAACCCGTCATCTGGCCGAGTTGTTGGAGAAAGGATGCCTCATACGTCTGCCCGGTGGCGGTCGCAGTACTCGATACCAGATCAACTACTCCGATGTCTCACCACTTTAATTGAACCAAACCGCGATCTGTAGAGTGTGTTGCTGCTGAAACCAGTGGCCGAAACACCCGGCCCATTTGCCCATACCCCCCATGTCTGCTAGTGTCGCGCCGGTTTAACGTCAACCGGAAATAGCCGCCATGGCCCGCAAAAAAGCTGCACTGGATTTCGAACAATCTCTCGCTGACCTGCAAACGCTGGTGGAGCGTCTGGAGAACGGCGAATTGTCGCTGGAAGACTCGCTGACGGCTTTCGAGCAAGGCATCGGTCTGACCCGCGATTGCCAGGCGGCGCTGGCCCAGGCCGAGCAAAAGGTTCAGGTGCTGCTCGAGCGTGATGGCGAGCTGGCCGAGGAACCCTTCGAAGCGGATCAGCCAGAATGATTGCAGCGTATTCGGCGACCAGCCAGGCCCGCGTCAATGCTGCACTGGAAACCCTGTTCAACGCGCCGAGCCCTGAGCTCGCGCGTCTGTACGCGGCCATGCGCTACAGCGTGATGAATGGCGGCAAACGGGTCCGCCCGCTGCTGGCCTACGCTGCGTGCGAAGCGCTGGGCGGCAAGGCTGAGCACGCCAACGGCGCGGCGTGCGCGGTGGAGTTGATTCACGCTTATTCCCTGGTGCATGACGATTTGCCGGCCATGGACGACGATGATCTGCGTCGCGGCCAGCCGACCACTCACAAAAAATTCGATGAAGCCTGCGCAATTCTGGCCGGTGACGGCTTGCAGAGCCTGGCCTTCAGCGCCCTGCTTGATCCGCGCCTGAGCACCTCGGACGCTGAAATCCGTCTGCAAATGGTCAGCGCTCTCGCATTGGCCGCGGGCCCGGCAGGCATGGTCGGCGGTCAGGCCATCGACCTCGGCTCGGTCGGTCTGAAACTCGATCAAAAAGCCCTCGAAACCATGCACCGGCACAAGACCGGCGCGCTGATCGAGGTCAGCGTCAAACTCGGCGCCCTGGCCAGCGGCCGTGCCGAGAAGGACGAACTGAAGTCTTTGCAGACTTATGCACAGGCCATCGGCCTGGCGTTCCAGGTGCAGGACGACATTCTCGACGTCGAAAGCGATACCGAAACCCTCGGCAAACGCCAGGGCGCCGACATCGCACGCGACAAGCCGACCTACCCGGCCCTGCTCGGACTCGATGCTGCCAAGGCCTACGCCCTAGAACTGCGCGATCAAGCCCTGCATGCGCTGCGACCGTTTGACGCGGCAGCCGAGCCATTGCGCGATTTGGCCCGCTACATCGTCGACCGGCGCAGCTGACGGCGTATCCGCCAAGTTAAAACCAACGCGTGGGCAGGGGGCGATGCATCAGGTAAACTGCCGCATCTTTTATACCTATAACGATTCGCCTGATGCCCACGACGTTTCATGAGATTCCCCGCAAGCGCCCGACCACGCCCCTGCTCGACCGTGCCAACACGCCGGACGGCCTGCGCCGGTTAGGCGAAGCCGAGCTGGAAACCCTGGCAGATGAGTTGCGCCTGGAATTGCTCTACACGGTCGGTCAGACCGGCGGGCATTTCGGTGCCGGCCTGGGCGTCATCGAATTGACCATCGCGTTGCATTACGTCTTCGACACCCCGGACGACCGGCTGGTGTGGGACGTGGGTCATCAGGCCTATCCGCACAAAATCCTCACCGGCCGTCGCGGGCGCATGGGCACCCTGCGCCAGAAGGACGGCGTCGCGGCCTTCCCGCGTCGTTCCGAGAGCGAGTACGACACCTTTGGTGTCGGACACTCCAGCACCTCGATCAGCGCAGCGCTGGGCATGGCCATTGCCGCCCGCCTGCAAAACAGTGATCGCAAGGCGATCGCCGTGATCGGCGATGGCGCACTGACCGCCGGCATGGCCTTCGAGGCGCTGAACCATGCGCCGGAAGTGGACGCCAACATGCTGGTGATCCTCAACGACAACGACATGTCGATCTCGCGCAACGTCGGCGGGCTGTCGAACTATCTGGCGAAAATCCTTTCCAGCCGCACTTACGCGAGCATGCGTGAAGGCAGCAAAAAGGTCCTGTCACGCCTGCCCGGCGCTTGGGAAATCGCTCGTCGCACCGAAGAATATGCCAAAGGCATGCTGGTGCCCGGCACGCTGTTTGAAGAGCTGGGCTGGAACTACATCGGCCCGATCGATGGCCACGATCTGCCGACCCTGATCGCCACCCTGCGCAACATGCGTGATCTCAAAGGCCCGCAGTTCCTGCACGTCGTCACCAAGAAAGGCAAAGGCTTCGCCCCGGCAGAAGTCGACCCGATCGGTTACCACGCGATCACCAAACTCGAGCCGCTGGACGCTCCGGCCGCCGCGCCGAAGAAAGCTGGCGGACCGAAGTATTCCGGTGTGTTCGGTGAATGGCTCTGCGACATGGCCGCGTCGGATCCGCGTTTGGTGGGCATCACTCCAGCGATGAAAGAAGGCTCCGATCTGGTGGCTTTCAGCGAGCGTTTCCCGCTGCGCTATTTCGATGTGGCGATTGCTGAGCAACACGCTGTGACCCTCGCTGCCGGCATGGCCTGCGAAGGCGCGAAACCGGTGGTGGCGATTTATTCGACGTTCCTGCAACGTGGCTACGATCAATTGATTCATGACGTCGCGGTGCAAAACCTCGACGTGCTGTTTGCCATCGACCGCGCGGGTCTGGTGGGCGAAGACGGCCCGACTCACGCGGGCAGCTTCGACCTGTCGTTCCTGCGCTGCATCCCCGGCATGCTGGTGATGACCCCGAGCGACGAAAACGAACTGCGCAAAATGCTCACCACCGGCCACCTGTTCAACGGCCCGGCGGCGGTGCGTTATCCGCGCGGCTCTGGCCCGAACGCGACGATCGAGAAAAACCTCGAACCGATCGAAATCGGCAAGGGCGTGGTTCGTCGTCAGGGCAGCAAAGTCGCCTTGCTGGTGTTCGGCGTGCAACTGGCCGAGGCGCTGAAAGTCGCCGAGACGCTGGATGCAACCGTGGTCGACATGCGTTTCGTCAAACCGCTCGATGAAGCACTGGTTCGCGATATCGCCAGCAGCCACGAACTGCTGGTGACCATCGAAGAGAACGCGATCATGGGCGGTGCCGGTGGCGCCGTCAGCGAGTTTCTCGCCCGCGAAAACATCCTCAAGTCGATGCTGCACCTGGGCTTGCCGGACAGTTACGTCGAGCACGCCAAGCCTGCGCAAATGCTGGCCGAATGCGGGCTGGATGAGGCCGGGATCGAGGCTTCGGTGCGTGAGCGGTTGCAACTGCTGAGCCTCTAAAGACACATACAAAAACCCCTTGTGGGAGCGGCGGTGCGGCGATGGATTACCGATGAAACTCTCCCGCCTCGCCCTGACGCTGACCCTGCTGCCGGCCGGCCAACTGCTGGCCGACACCTTCGAACGCGACCAGGCCCTGAAGCTTCCCGACGTGCTGATCAGCGCCAACCGTCAGGTCGAAGCGCGCAATGACAGCAGCGCCGCCAACACCGTGTTCACCCGCGAAGACATTGATCGCCTGCAACCGAGCAGCGTGACTGACTTGCTGCGTCGTGTGCCGGGTGTGCAGGTCGGACAAACCGGCGGGCGCGGGAGTCTGCCGGGGATTTACATTCGCGGAACCAAGTCGGCCCAAAGCCTGGTGCTGGTCGACGGCCAGCGCATCGGCAACTCCACCTCCGGCGACAGCAACCTGCAACACATCAACATCGAACAGGTCGAGCGCGTGGAAGTGCTGCGCGGTTCCCGCTCGGTGATTTATGGCAGCGATGCGATTGGCGGGGTGATCCAGATCTTCACCCGTCGCGGCGACGAGCAAGGCCTGCAACCGCGAATGCACGTGGGCTTTGGCAGCAACCAGACGTGGGAACGCAGCCTCGGGCTGTCCGGCGGCGACGAGCAAACTCGCTTCAATCTGGGCGCCAGCCTCGATGAGACCGCCGGGATCAATCGCACCCATGAGTCGTACCCGAGCGATGGCGATCACGATGAGTATCGCAACAAGTCGTTGAGTCTGAGCCTGAGTCACGCACTCACCGATGACATCGAAATCGGTGCCAACCTGCTGGATAACCGTGGCAAAAGCGCATTCGACAACCCTTTCGGCCGCTTCGATAGCACCACTTTCGAATCGGTCCAGCAGCAGCCTTACAACGAGTTCACCGTGAGCAGCCTCAGCAGTTACATCGATGCGTGCATCAACGACCTGTGGAAAACCCGCGTTGAATTCGGCCACAGCGAAAACCGCGAGAAAACTTTGGACAAGCTCAGTGACGAACGCAGCGTGTTCAACACGTATCGCGACTCGGTGAACTGGCAGAACGACCTGACCCTCGACGAGCGCAACAGCCTGATCCTCGGCGGCGACTGGTACGAGGACCGGATCAACAGCAGCACGCCATTCGACGAGGACAGCCGCTGGAACCGTGCCGCGTTCATTCAGCATCATTACCAGGCGGACAGCTTCTCCACCGAACTGGGCCTGCGCCGGGACCAGAACCAGCAGTTCGGCAGCCAGAACAGCTGGAGCGGCACCTTCACCCTGCCGCTGAATCCGGACAACGATGTGCTGCTGACCTACAGCGAAGGTTTCCGCGCACCGACGTTCAATGATCTGTATTACCCCGACTTCAGTAATCCGGATCTGAAACCCGAGACGTCGAAAAGCTATGAGCTGCAGTGGCGCAGTCAACTGACCGACACCGCTCGCCTTGAAGCTTCTCTGTACCGGACCGACCTGGAAGACGCGATTATTTTCGGCAGCAACTCACGGCCGCAGAACGTGGCCTCGGCACGCATCAACGGATTCGAAGCGGCCTTGAAACAGGAACTGTTCGGCTGGCAGAGCAACCTCGGCGTGGCGATCATCGACCCGCGGGATCGCGACAGCGGTCACACCCTGGCTCGTCGCGCGCGGCGGACCTTGAGCCTGGATCTGGATCGGCAGTTCGACCGGCTAGGGCTCGGCGCCAGCTGGCAAGCGGTGAGCAGCAGCTATGACGATGAGAACAATCAGCAGCCGTTGGGCGGGTACGCGTTGCTCGGGTTGCGCAGCAGTTGGGAATTGAATCGCGAGATCAAGCTTGAGCTGAAGGTCGATAACCTGCTGGACAAGGGATATAGCCGGGCACTGTACAGTCATGACGGCAGTCAGTATGGGTATCGAGAGGAAGGTCGGGCGTGGATGTTTGGGGTGACGTGGACGCCAGAACTCTGACCCGAAATTAGTAGTGTTCGGGCGGGCCTCTTCGCGAGCAAGCCCGCTCCCACAGGGGTTTTGTGTCGCTCACAAATCAAATGTGGGAGCGGGCTTGCTCGCGAAGCAGGCACCTCGGTCTCACCGGTCGGGTGCAATCACCTGGCACAACTTGGCCGTCGCTTCGATCATCTGCCCACTCGGCCGCTCCAGACCTTTATCCGTCACCAACAGCAATTGCCCCTGCGCCACTGCCGCCACCTGCGACCACGACTTCCACGCATCGAGCTGCGCCTGGTCACTGGCCAGAATCACGTCTGGATTACGCTGCAATACCGCCTCAATACTGACCTGCGGCGCCGGCAGGGTCAGGTCGGCAAACACATTGCGCGCCCCGCATACTTCAAGCGCATCGCTGATGATCTGCCCGCCACCAACGGTGTACAGCGGCCGATCCCAGACCTGATAAAACACCCGCAATGGCACATCCCGACGATAACGCTGGCGCAGCGAATCCAGTCGCTGACGCAAATTTTCAACCAATGAAACGCCACGCTCCGGACGGCCGAGCTGTGAGGCAATCGCCTCAATCTGCGACGTGAGTTGTTCGAGGTTGTGGGGTTCGGCAACGTAGGTCGGGATGTTCAACCGCTTGAGCTGTTCACGCTGGGCCGGGCCAACGCTGCCGGGCCAGAGCAACAGCAGATCGGGTTTGAGACTGAGCAGCTGTTCCATGTCCAGCTGACCGTAGCGGCCAACCGAAGGAAGGTCTTTGAGCTCGGCAGGACGCTCACCGGCATCCAGCACACCCACCAGCAGGTCCGCAGAACCCAGTTCAACAACGATTTCAGAGAGCGACGGCGCGAGGCTGACAACGCGTTCGACCGCAACCGCCGGGCCACTGACGGCCAGCAACAAAACCGCCAGCCAGACGGGTCGCATCAGCCGAGTTGACGCGGAATACGGTAGAGGTAAAACAGCACCAGGGTCGACAGCGCCAGCAGCATCAACGGTACGGCTTCGAGGCCGACGAATACCGCCAGCGCGCCGATCCAGGCCGGCAGCCCGGCAGCCAGGAACGCCGTGCGACGCTTGGCAGCCAGGGCGATCCAGGCAGCAGGTTCTTCAGGGGTATCGAGGGCTTTTTGAGTGGCGATCAACGCGTGCTTGTAGCCGCCAAAGAATTTCAGGCTGACAAACATCGAAGCCACACCGGCGATGAACAACGGCATCGCCAGCACCGGCAGGATCGCCTCGCTCTGGCCAAAAACGCCGTTGATCACGAACAGCGGCACCAAGGCCAGCGCCAGATATTGCCACCAATTGACGGACAGTCGCCGCCGAACCTGACCGCGGGTCACGCCCGGTCAGCCTCACCCTGATGCTCGTTGCCCATCATGTGGTCGAGCTTACTGGCCTTGGTGGCCAGGTAGAGTTTGTTGTGCGGGTTGTGGCCGGTGTGCAGCGGCACGCGCTCGGCGACCACGATGCCCATGTCGGTCAAAGCTTTGACCTTGCGTGGGTTATTGGTCATCAGACGCAGGGATTTCACGCCCAGGTGCTCCAGCATCGGCAGGCACATGGCGTAGTCACGTTGGTCGGCGGCAAAGCCCAGACGCTCGTTGGCTTCAACGGTATCGGCGCCGCCATCCTGCAATTCATAGGCGCGGATCTTGTTCAGCAGGCCAATGCCGCGGCCTTCTTGACGCAAGTACAGCAACACGCCACGACCTTCACGGGCGATGGCCTGCAAGGCAGCCTCGAGTTGCGAGCCGCAGTCGCAACGCTGGCTGAACAAGGCATCGCCGGTCAGGCATTCGGAGTGCAACCGGCCGAGTACCGGGGCACCGTCGGCGAACTCACCCAGGCTCAGCACAACGTGCTCGCGCCCGTTTTCTTCATCGAGAAAGCCGTGCATGGTGAATTGCGCAAAAGGCGTTGGCAGCTTGGAAGCGGCGACAAAAACGACAGGCACCGGTGTGCTCCTGATCAATAAGTACTGGAGATTCGCAGACGCGGCATTGTAACAGCACGTTCCGACAGACGCTTAGGCTGAATTATGGGGCATAACAATCAAAAAGTTAGATATCGGCCCTGCTGTCGACCGTGTGGGAGCGGGCTTGCTCGCGAATGCGGTATGTCAGCCGGCATCAATGTTAACTGATACACCGCATTCGCGAGCAAGCCCGCTCCCACATTGACCGTGTTCAGTTTGAGTCAAATGGATAGGGTTGTTTCCAGCGCTCGAAGATCGGTTTCAGCTGGCCGCTTTTCACCAGTTGTTCCATGCGCTGATCGAACAGCGCCATCAGGGTGCGAGCCTTGGGGGTCTTGGCAAAGCACAGATACAGCGGCAACTCCGCGATGTGGGTGCGACGGAACTGCGACGGATCCTTGGCCCATTTGAGGACATAGTCGACCTCGGTCAGCGCGTCGATGTAAAAGTCGGCGCGATTGTGGGTCAACATCGACAAAATCCCGGTACGCCGCAGTACTTCGTTATAGCGGCGGACGTTGGGCAGGTAATCCTGATAGTCGTAGCCGCGGACCCAGGCCAGTCGATAGTTGCCCAGGGTTTCCGGGGTCGGCGCGGGGTTGCTGGCCAGGCCCAAGGCATAGATGTGATCGGTATCGAAGTTCCAGCGCGGATAGAGTAGATCGCTGGACTCATCAAGATAGGAGCCGACGCAGGCATCCACTTCGCCGCGCTGGGCCAGGCCCATGGAGCGGACGTAGGGTTCGCTGCGGATGTCCAGTTTGACCCCCGCCGGCTCGAAGACTTCCCGCAACACGTCCCAGCCCAGACCATGGCCATCGGCGGCGGTGTAGTCTTCCCAGTCTTCGCTGGCCAGATGAATCACCGACGGCGTTGTGCCCTCGTCACTCGCCTGGGCGAGCGAGCAAAACATCGCGAAAATCATCAAAGCCAACCAGCGTCGAGCCATCCCTAGTCCCCTGTTTTGCCCGTCAGGCAAAAATCCATACCAGCCCTTGCATCCCCAACCAAGCAAACACCCCGGCCAATACGTCATCGAGCATGATCCCGACGCCGCCATGCACATGCCGGTCGATCCAGCGAATCGGCCACGGCTTGAGGATGTCGAAGAAGCGGAACATCAAAAACCCCGCCAGCAACCAGTACCAACCTTCCGGCACCAGCCACAAGGTAATCCACATCCCGACCATTTCATCCCAGACGATGCCTTCGTGGTCGTGCACCCGCAAATCGTCGGCGACCTTGCCGCACAGCCAGAAGCCAAACAGCATGGTGATGCCGAGCATCAGCCAGTAACCCCAGTCGGGCAGCATCTGCCACAACGGGATAAAGGGTAGCGCAACTAACGACCCCCAGGTGCCCGGTGCTTTTGGCAAGGTGCCCGAACCGAAGCCGAACGCCAGGAAATGCCACGGATTGCGCCAGACCGAGGGCGGTACGAATTCCGCCGGGACCTGTTTGGGATGATCTGTCACGGTGTCTCCCGAAAATGTTGATAACCCCGGGTTTGCGGGGTGATGTCTTGTCCATCAGCGTCCAGCAGCACCACGCCCTGCCCCGTCACAACACGGCCGACCACATGGATCGGCCAGCCATCGGCCACCAATTTCGGCAACTCGACGGACGGCAAGGTAAAGGCCAGCACGTAATCATCACCGCCGCTCAGGGCCGCTTTTTCGGCACCCGACTGGCCGAGGAAGGCGACTAAAGCGTTCGATAATGGCAGCTTGCCCCGTTCAACCTGAATGCCGACCTGTGACGCGAGGGCAATATGCCCGCAGTCCGCGAGCAGGCCGTCGGAGATGTCCAGCGCCGAGGTGGCTTTGCCGCGTAGCGCCTGGCCCAACGCGAGTTGCGGCTGCGGCGACCAGTAATGTGCGAGCAACGGATCGGCGATGGTGGCTTCAGCCGTCCGCTGACCGAGCACCAGCGGCAATGCCCCCGCCGCGTTACCCAGTTCACCGCCAACGCACAGCAAATCGCCTGGCTGCGCACCGCTGCGGGTCAACGCCTGACCGGTCGGCACACGACCGAACACGGTCATCGTCAGGCTCAACGGCCCACGGGTGGTATCACCGCCCACCAGCGCCACACCGCAGCGTTGCGCCATGAGGTTCAAACCACGGGCATAGGCGTCCAGCCAATAGGCGGTCACCGTCGGTAAAGTCAGGGCAAGGGTAAAGGCAACCGGAGTGGCGCCCATGGCAGCCAGATCGCTGACGGCCACGGCCAGTGAACGCTGACCGAGCAGAAACGGGTCGCAAGGATCTGCGAAATGCACACCGGCAACCAGTGTGTCGGTGGAAATCGCCAACTGCTCCCCGGGGGGAACAGCCAGCAAGGCGCAATCATCACCGATCCCAAGGGCAACGCCTTCGCCGCCTTGCGCACAAGGCGCGGCGGCGAAGAAATTGCGGATCAGCTCAAACTCGCCCATTGGGTGTCCTGTCTCACCAATACTGTTCATTTTTTAGCGGCGTCTGGTGTCGCCATACTGCGTTGCCGCTCCTCGCCATAGCCAGCTATGACTCGTCGCGGCGCCTTGTCTGGCAACACCAGCCACTCGCTAAAAAACGAACGTATCGGCGAGACAGGACACTGCAAGCGCGAATCAGCGCTTGAACGCCTTCACTTCAGCTTCACGCAGACGCGGGGCCAGCTTGTCGAGTACACCGTTGACGAACTTGTGGCCGTCGGTGGAACCGAAGACTTTCGCCAGCTCGATACCTTCGTTGATCACAACGCGGTACGGCACGTCGACGCGCTTGAGCAGTTCCCAGGTCGACAGGCGCAGAACGGCCAGTTCAACCGGGTCCAGCTCTTCGATGGTGATGTCCAGGCACGGCGTCAGTGCAGCGTCGATCTCAGGCTTGTGAGCCGGAACGCCGTGCAGGATGTCGTGAAAGTAAGCGGCATCGACATCGCTGAAATCGTTATCGACCCGGAACTGCGCTTCGATCTCGTTCAAAGATTGCTTGGCCATGTGCCATTGGTACAGCGCCTGAGTCGCGAGCTGACGGGCTTCGCGACGCTTGACGCTTTTCGATGGCTTGCCGGCATCCGCAGGCTTTGGATCGCGCGGGTTGAAACGATCGCTTTCGTCGCTAATCACTTGGCCTCCAACTGCGCCAGCAGGCTGACCATTTCCAGAGCGGACAGGGCAGCTTCAGCACCTTTGTTACCGGCCTTGGTGCCGGAACGTTCGATGGCTTGCTCGATGGAATCAACGGTCAGCACGCCAAATGCGACTGGAACGCCGAACTCCATGGACACCTGGGCCAGGCCCTTGGTGCATTCGCCAGCCACGTATTCGAAGTGCGGAGTACCGCCACGAATGACCGCGCCCAGGGCGATGATTGCCGCGTATTCGCCCTTCTGAGCGACTTTCTGCGCAACCAGCGGGATTTCGAAGGCGCCAGGTGCGCGGATGATGGTGATGTCGCTTTCGCTCACGCCGTGGCGAACCAGGGCATCAACTGCACCGCTGACCAGACTTTCAACGACGAAGCTGTTGAAACGGCCTACTACCAAAGCGTAGCGGCCTTTAGGGGCGATGAAGGTACCTTCGATGGTCTTCAGGGTCATTCGTTAGATCTCTTAAAGAGCCGGGACGCGTTTTCTACGCGTCCCTCAGTGATGTGTTAACCGCGAATCAAGGACTGGAAACAACCGGTCATTAATCGGAGGGCACGTATTCTACAACTTCCAGATCGAAACCGGATATCGCATTAAATTTCATTGGCGCACTCATCAGGCGCATTTTGCGCACGCCCAGGTCCCGAAGGATCTGCGAACCGGCACCGACAATGCTGTAGGTGGTCGGTTTTTTCGCCGGTACGTGCTCCGCGGTTTCGCGGATGTGCGCCAGCAAGACGTCGCCATCGAGCGGGTGACCGAGCAACAGCACCACACCGCTGCCAGCCTCGGCAACCGCGGCCATCGCGGCGCGCAGGCTCCAGCGACCGGGTTGCTTGACCATCAACAGGTCGCGCAGCGGGTCCATGTTGTGCACCCGAACCAGTGTCGGTTCTTCGGCGCACACGGTGCCCAGGGTCAGGGCCATGTGCACGTCGCCTTCCACTGAATCACGATAGGTCACCAGGTTGAATTGGCCCAGTTCGCTGTCCAGCGGCTGCTCGGCAATCCGCTGAACGGTACGTTCGTGGATCATCCGGTAGTGAATCAGGTCGGCGATGGTGCCGATCTTGATGTTGTGTTCGGCAGCAAACGTTTCCAGTTCCGCGCGGCGGGACATGGTGCCGTCGTCGTTCATCACTTCGCAGATCACGCCGCTTGGCTCGAAACCGGCCATGCGCGCCAGGTCGCACGCCGCTTCGGTGTGGCCGGCGCGAGCGAGGGTGCCGCCAGCCTGGGCCATCAGCGGGAAGATGTGGCCGGGGCTGACGATGTCTTCAGCCTTGGCGTCTTTCGCGGCAGCGGCCTGCACGGTGCGCGCACGGTCAGCAGCAGAGATGCCTGTGGTCACGCCGGTGGCCGCTTCGATGGACACGGTGAACTTGGTGCCGAAGCCGGAACCGTTGCGCGGTGCCATCAAGGGCAGCTTCAGCAGTTCGCAGCGCTCGCGGCTCATCGGCATGCAGATCAGGCCACGGGCGTGCTTGGCCATGAAGTTGATGTGTTCTGGCTGGCAGCACTCGGCGGCCATGATCAGGTCGCCTTCGTTCTCGCGATCTTCGTCATCCATGAGGATGACCATCTTGCCTTGGCGGATGTCTTCAACCAGTTCTTCGATGCTATTGAGCGCCACAAGGCACCCCCCTTCTTTCGAAATTTGAGCTTCAGGATTTGAGGTAGCCGTTTTGGGCCAGAAAGCTTTCGGTGATGTTACTGGACGTAGGCTCTGCGGCCTTATCGCCCAACAACAGGCGTTCCAGATAACGTGCCAGCAAGTCAACTTCAAGATTCACCCGGCGACCTGGCTGGTAAGACGCCATGATGGTTTCGCTCAGGGTGTGCGGAATGATCGTCAGCAGGAACTCGGCGCCATCGACCGCGTTCACGGTCAGGCTGGTGCCGTCGACGGTGATCGAGCCTTTATGGGCGATGTACTTGGCCAGTTCTTTCGGCGCGCGGATGCGGAACTCCACCGCGCGAGCATTCTCGGTACGGGCAACCACTTCGCCCACGCCATCGACATGGCCGCTGACCAGATGCCCGCCGAGGCGAGTGGTAGGAGTCAGGGCTTTTTCCAGGTTGACCGGGCTGCCGCTTTTCAGATCATTCATGGCGGTGCAGTCGAGGGTTTCGCGGCTGACGTCCGCCGCAAAGCCGTTGCCTGGCAACTCAACCGCGGTCAGGCACACGCCGTTGACCGCGATGCTGTCGCCCAGTTTGACGTCGCTCAGATCGAGCTTGCCGGTTTCTACGTGTACCCGCACATCTCCGCCTTTTGGGGTCAATGCACGAATACTGCCGATGGATTCGATGATGCCGGTAAACATGGAGTCCTCCTCGAGAACAGGGCCGTCGCGTGGCGCAGGCCCGGAATTATACGCTCGCCGCTGGCGAAGGAATGGCGATGACTCGCCAGTCATCGCCAACCGCGCGAATTTCGGTGATTTTGAGTTCAGGCGCATCCTTCATTTGCGCGAGCGGCCAATCCAGCAGCGGACGCGCAGACGAACCTAAAAACTTGCCAGCGATGAAAATCTGGAATTCGTCCACCAGCCCTTGCTGAGCGAAAGCCCCGGCCAGACGCGGCCCTGCTTCGACCAACACTTCATTGACCCCACGGGCGGCCAGTTCGACCAGCAGCTTACGCAGGTCGACCAGGCCATCCTCGCCCGCCACGATCAGGCATTCCGGGCCGTTGGCGTATTGCTCTTCGATCGCCATGCACGTGGCGACCAATGCAGGCCCGGCCTTGAAGAACGGTGCATCCAGCGGCACCCGCAGGCGGCCATCAATCAGCACGCGAAGCGGCGGACGGCTCATGGCCAGGGCAGTTTGCTCAAGATCCAGGCCCAGCTCATCGGCACGCACAGTGAGACGGGCGTTGTCTGCCAGCACCGTGTCGGCGCCGGTCAGCACCACGCTGGCCTGAGCGCGCAGGCGTTGTACCGCCGAACGCGCCGCAGGACCGGTGATCCATTGGCTTTCGCCGCTCTCCATCGCCGTGCGACCGTCGAGGCTCATGGCCAACTTGACCCGCACGAACGGCACGCCGTGCTCCATGCGCTTGAGGAAACCTTCGTTGAGCTTGCGCGCTTCGCCTTCCAGCACGCCGCTTTCGGTAGCGATGCCGGCCTGGGCCAGGCGCTGCATGCCACGACCGGCAACCGATGGGTTGGGGTCTTGCATCGCCGCGACGACCCGAGCCACACCGGCATGTACCAGCGCATCGGCGCAAGGCGGTGTATGTCCGTGGTGACTACAAGGTTCAAGGGTCACGTAAGCGGTGGCGCCTCGCGCCTTATCGCCAGCGGCGCGCAGGGCGTGGACTTCGGCGTGGGGTTCGCCGGTGCGCACGTGCCAGCCTTCACCGACAATCTGCCCGTTCCGCACGATCACGCAGCCCACCCGAGGGTTGGGGTGTGTCGTGTAATGACCTTTGCGCGCCAGTTCCAGCGCGCGGGCCATGTAATGGGCGTCGAGGATGGCTTGTTCGGAAGAGGTGGTCATTCTTTCACCGGCTCACGGGCCAGGCGATCGATCTCTTCGCGGAACTCGTTGAGGTCCTGGAAGCGCCGATACACGGAGGCGAAACGAATGTAGGCGACTTCGTCGAGCTTTTGCAGCTCGGCCATCACCAGTTCACCGACGACAAGGGATTTAACCTCTCGCTCACCGGTGGCGCGCAGTTTGTGTTTGATGTGCACCAGCGACGATTCCAGGCGCTCGACACTCACCGGGCGCTTCTCCAGCGCACGCTGCATGCCGGCGCGGAGTTTTTCTTCGTCGAACGGCTGGCGGCTGCCGTCGGTTTTGATCAGGCGCGGCAACACCAGTTCGGCCGTCTCGAACGTCGTGAAACGCTCGCCGCAGGCCAGGCATTCACGCCGGCGGCGTACCTGTTCGCCCTCGGCGACCAGACGCGAGTCGATGACCTTGGTGTCGTTGGCACCGCAGAAGGGACAGTGCATGGTGGCAGGCAACAAAAAAAGGGAGGGCCATGGTAGCGCATCCCCGTGGCAAGACAAGCCATAGGGTTTGCGGTATACAGACGGGCTATAGAGCTAGATCCATGGATTTCACCTTGCTGGAGCCGAAAATGTCCCTAAGACCGCTCGTTTTGCTCAGTCTTTTCAGCCTGCTGGTGGCCTGCAGCAGCGATGCGCCCAAGCCCCAGCCGCCGACGCCAGGCCCCGCGCCACAACAGGCACAGAAGAAAGCCAAGGAATCGGCCAACCTCGGCCCGCTGCCCGCGTATCAGCGTGAATTGAGCGGCACGCTGCAAGGCGTGCCGGCCGACGCCGAAGTCGAACTGGCGCTGCTGGTGATCGATGACAAGGGCCGCCCGCAACAATTGCTCGCCAGTTCCAGCCTGATCGGCACCAATCAGATTTTGCCGTTTCACCTGCGATTCAACCCGGAATCCTTCCCGGTCGGTGCCCGCGTTGAACTGCGCGGCCGCGCCAGCCAGTCCGGCCAGCTGATTTTGCATCTGCCGTCGCAAGTCATCAGCCAGCCAACGACGCAAGTGCTGGGTCAGCTGCAATTCGTCAAAGCGCCATGATTGCACCGCTCGACCTGCAACAGGCACTGGGTGAGTTGCTCGGTGACGCACAACTGGTTGCCTGTGAATTGCCGGACACCGATCTGAAGCTTTGGCTGATCGACGGCGACAACATGGACCGCGCGTTCAGCCCGGAAGAAACCCGGCGGATTCTGCATGAGCCGCCCTATTGGAGTTTCTGCTGGGCCAGCGGCCTGGCGGTCGCCCGCTATCTCGCCGAATTCCCTGAGTGGGTCAAAGGCAAACGGGTGCTGGATTTCGGTGCCGGTTCCGGGGTGGCGGGGATCGCAGCAGTCAAGGCCGGAGCGCTGGAAGTGGTGGCCTGTGACCTCGACCCGCTGGCGATTGCCGCCTGTCGGGCGAATGCCGAACTCAATGACGTACACCTCAACTACTCAACGGACTTTTTCGCCGAAGCGGATCGCTTTGATCTGATTCTGGTGGCCGACGTGCTGTACGACCGGGCGAATCTGCCGTTGCTCGATGAATTCTTGAGTCGCGGCCAGCAAGCCCTGGTGGCCGATTCACGCGTGAGGGATTTTCGCCACCCGTTGTATCAACGCATCGAGATGCTGGAAGCGATGACCCTGCCCGATCTGGCCGAGCCCGAAGAGTTTCGGCATGTGAGCCTCTACCACGCGCGGCGCGCTTAAAAGCTTCGCGAGCAAGCCCGCTCCCACAGTTGACCGCATTCCCCTGTGGGAGCGGGCTTGCTCCGGGCGGCGTTCCGACGAAGGCGCCCTGTCAGCCAACACATCTCCAACGACCACACCGCTTCCGGCCAGCCCCCACCAAGTCGTATAGTTGCCCCATTCACGCTTTTACGAGATCCCCCATGAGTCAGGAAACGCCGTACATCTTCGACGCCACGACTGCCGATTTCGAGCAGTCGGTGATCGAGAACTCTTTCCACAAACCGGTGCTGGTGGATTTCTGGGCCGAATGGTGTGCGCCGTGCAAGGCGTTGATGCCGATGCTGCAGACCATCGCCGAGAGCTATCAGGGTGAGTTGCTGCTGGCCAAGGTCAACTGCGACGTCGAGCCGGACATTGTTTCGCGCTTCGGCATTCGCAGCCTGCCGACGGTGGTGCTGTTCAAGGACGGTCAGCCGGTGGATGGTTTCGCCGGTGCACAGCCGGAGTCCGCGGTGCGCGCCATGCTCGAACCTCACGTGCAAATGCCGCCACCGGCTGCTGCCGATCCGTTTGAGCAAGCTCAGGCGTTGTTCGATGACAACCGCTTTGCCGACGCCGAAGCCACACTGAAAGTGCTGCTGGGCGAAGACAACACCAATGCCAAGGCGCTGATCCTCTACGCCCGCTGCCTCACCGAACGTGGCGAGCTGGGCGAAGCGCAAATCGTGCTCGATGCGGTCACGAGCGATGAGCACAAAGCTGCCCTGGCAGGCGCCAAGGCGCAGATCCAGTTTCTCGGTCAGGCCAAGGACCTGCCGGATGCGGCAGACCTGAAAGCGCGCTTGGCGAAAAATCCGCAGGACGATGAAGCGGTTTATCAGCTGGCGATCCAGCAACTGGCCCGTCAGCAGTACGACGCGGCGCTGGATGCGTTGCTCAAGCTGTTCGTGCGCAATCGCAGCTACAGCGAAGGCTTGCCGCACAAGACCTTGCTGCAGGTGTTCGAACTGCTGGGCAACGATCACCCGCTGGTGACCACGTACCGCCGCAAGTTGTTTGCTGCGCTGTACTAACCTGCGTTGATCCAGCTGTAGAGCGGCGTATCCCCGCCGCTCGTCACCTTCACATCCGAGCAATGGCGCAGTCGCACCAACAGGCGTTTGCCCGACGCCGCGCTGCCGGTCAGTCCTTCCAACTGATCCAGCAAATCCGGCCCGCTCAATTGCCCGGCCTTACGCAGCAAATCCTTGGCGATCTGCCACAGCGCATCATCCTGATTGATCGGTTTTGCCGGCGCTGTACTGGCCTCCGGCGTCATCACCTGCAACTGCGCACCGAGCCGTGCCCAGTCGCCGTCATCCATCTCCAGCGTCAAATCCACCGGCCAGTCGCCGATGCTTCCGCGTATACGCAACATAAGTCTGCTCCTGCACATTTCTGACTTGCATGCTCCCATGTGACTTGCGCAACGCCAAGCAGGCGGTCAAACTCTCGGCACTTACGTTATAAGATTACATAACAAATTCTTCATTTTACTTTTCGGAGACCCGCCATGCGCCGTCTGCTTCTCGCTCTGCCGTTTGCCCTGTTGCCGCTGGCCGTCGCCCACGCCGCTGATGAACACGACCATGAGCACGGCAGCCTCGGCGCCCACGAACATGGCGTCGGTCGCTTGAACGCAGCGCTGGACGGGCAGACTCTGGAGCTGGAACTGGAAAGCCCGGCGATGAACCTGGTGGGTTTCGAACACGCTGCCACCACCGACGCCGACAAGGCCAAAGTCGCCGCGGTTCGTGCGCAGCTAGAGAAACCGCTGGTGCTGTTCAACCTGCCGAAAGCCGCTGGCTGCGTGATTGCGACTCAGGAACTGGAAAGTCCGTTGTTCGGTGACAAGCCGGATGCCGATGATGATCACGACGAAGATGCCAAAGATGGACACCACCACAACCACAGCGAAATCCACGCGCATTACCAATTCAGCTGCTCGGCACCCGGCGCGCTGAAAAACCTGGACCTGGCGAACATCTTCAACACATTCCCGGCGACCCAGAAGATTCAGGTACAACTGATCAGCCCGAGCGGGCAGCAAGGTGTAGAAGTGACGGCCAAGGCAGCTGCCCTGAAATTCTAAGTTCACCACAGAACCAATGTGGGAGCGGGCTTGCTCGCGAATGCGGTGTGTCAGGCAACATCAATGTCGACTGATACGCCCTCTTCGCGAGCAAGCCCGCTCCCACAGGGTTCACCACCAACTTGACCGGTTTCACATGACCCAAGCACTCATCGAACTGTCCGACCTGGGCTTCAGCTGGCCCGGTCATCCGCCGCTGCTGGATATCCCGGCGTTTCGCCTTATGCCAGGCGAAACCCTGTTCCTCAAAGGCCCCAGCGGCAGCGGCAAGACCACCCTGCTCGGCCTGCTCGGCGGTGTGCAGAAGCCTGATCGCGGCAGCATCCGATTGCTGGGCCAGGAGCTGACCGAACTCTCGGCCGGCGCTCGCGACCGCTTCCGGGTCGATCACACCGGCTACATCTTCCAGCAGTTCAACTTGCTGCCGTTTCTCTCGGTGCGCGAGAACGTTGAGTTGCCCTGCCACTTTTCCAAACTGCGCGCTGAACGGGCGATCCAGCGCCACGGCAGCGTCGATCAGGCGGCGGCCACCCTCCTCGCCCACTTGGGTCTGAAGGATGAAAGCATCCTCAGTCGTCGCGCCGATTCGCTGTCCATCGGTCAGCAGCAACGGGTTGCCGCTGCGCGCGCGTTGATTGGTCAGCCTGAATTGGTGATCGCCGACGAACCGACTTCGGCCCTGGATTACGACGCTCGCGAGAACTTCCTTCGCTTGTTGTTCGCCGAATGCCGCGAAGCCGGGTCAAGCCTGCTGTTCGTCAGCCATGACCAAAGCCTGGCACCGCTGTTCGATCGCCACCTGTCGCTGGCCGATCTCAATCGCGCCGCCACCCCGTCTGAGGTCTGAGATGTATTTGTTTCGTCTAGCCATGGCCAGCCTGGCTAACCGCCGCTTCACCGCGATCCTCACCGCGTTCGCCATTGCCCTGTCGGTCTGCCTGCTACTCGCGGTGGAACGGGTGCGCACCGAAGCCAAGGCCAGTTTCGCCAGCACCATCAGCGGTACCGACCTGATTGTTGGCGCACGTTCCGGTTCGGTGAACCTGCTGCTGTACTCGGTGTTCCGCATCGGCAACGCCACCAACAACATCCGTTGGGACAGCTTCGAACACTTCGCCAACAACCCGAAAGTGAAGTGGGCGATCCCGATGTCCCTCGGCGACTCCCATCGCGGTTATCGGGTGATGGGCACCACTGAGGCGTACTTCGAGCATTACCAGTACGGCCATCAACAACACCTGGAACTGGCCGACGGCCGCGCCTTCGCCACTGACCCGTTCGAAGTGGTGCTCGGTGCCGAAGTGGCCGATGCGCTGCACTACAAACTCGGTGACAAACTGGTGCTGGCCCACGGTGTGGCGGTGATCAGCCTGGTCAAGCACGACGACAAGCCGTTCACCGTGGTCGGCATTCTCAAACGCACCGGCACCCCGGTGGACCGCACGTTGCACATCAGCCTCGGCGGCATGGAAGCGATTCACATCGACTGGCATAACGGTGTGCCGGCGCGCGGCAACGGTCGGATCAGTGCCGATCAGGCACGCAACATGGACCTGACGCCGCAAGCGATCACCGCGTTCATGCTCGGCCTCAACAGCAAGATTTCTACCTTCGCGCTACAGCGTGAGATCAATGAATTTCTGGGTGAACCGATGCTGGCGATCCTGCCGGGCGTGGCGCTGCAAGAGCTGTGGAGTTTGATGAGCACGGCGGAAAAAGCCTTGTTCGTGGTGTCGCTGTTCGTGGTGCTGACCGGGTTGATCGGTATGCTCACGGCGATCCTCACCAGCCTCAACGAGCGCCGCCGGGAGATGGCCATACTACGTTCGGTGGGTGCCCGGCCGTGGCACATCGCGACGTTGCTGGTGCTGGAGGCGTTTGCCCTGGCACTGTCGGGCGTGATTGCCGGGGTGGGTCTTTTGTATGTGGGCATCGCCTTGGCTCAAGGTTATGTGCAAGCGAATTACGGCCTGTACCTGCCGCTCGCCTGGCCGAGCGAATATGAGTGGACGCTGCTCGGTGGCATCCTGATCGCCGCGTTGCTGATGGGCAGCGTGCCGGCCTGGCGCGCGTATCGCCAATCCCTGGCCGATGGCCTGTCGATCCGTTTATGAGGACGTTGAACATGCCCCGCGCCGTGCTTGCGCTGTTGATGCTGGTCGCCTTGCCCCTGTGGGCGGCCGGACCGAAAGAGCTGACCTGGTCGGAAATGATCCCGCCGGACGCCGCCCCGGAAGTGCCGAACATGACGCCGTTGCACGACCTGTCGCAGATGGGCAACGCGTTGGCCGCCGAATCGGCGCCAGCGGCCAAGCAAGACATGCCTAATGCACCGGTGGTGAAAAGTCTCGACGGTCAGCACATTCGGCTGCCGGGCTACATCGTGCCACTGGAAGTGAGTGAAGAAGGTCGCACCACCGAGTTTCTGCTGGTGCCTTACTTCGGCGCCTGCATCCACGTGCCGCCACCGCCGTCGAACCAGATCGTACACGTCAAAAGCAAGGTGGGCGTGAAGCTTGATGAGTTGTATCAGCCGTACTGGATCGAAGGGGCATTGCAGGTTAAAGCGTCGACCAGCGAGTTGGCGGATGCCGGGTATCAGATGCAGGCGGACAAGATTTATGTGTATGAATTGCCGGAGTGAAACCGGTAATTATGTGGTGTTTGATAGATAGCCTTCGCGAGCAAGCCCGCTCCCACATTTGAATTGTGTTGATGCACAGATCAAATGTGGGAGCGGGCTTGCTCGCGAAGAGGTAATCAGCCGCACCACAAAAAACGAGCCATCACTGTTTCATTGAGCTGAGTCAAAAGACCGTATCAGACGCCTCCGTACCATTGGACATCGAATATTTTTAACGTCCTTTGGAGCCCTCCATGCACAAGTCTTTGCTCAGCGCTTCGCTGTTTGCCCTCGCGCTCGCAGCACCGTTAGCCTACGCCCACGAAGCCGGCGATATCATCGTTCGTGCCGGTGCAATCACCGTCAACCCGAAAGCCGACAGCTCCAGCGTCAAGGTTGATCAAGGTCCGCTGAAGGGTGCCGATCTGGGTGGCAAGGCCACCATGAGCAGCGACACGCAACTGGGTCTGAACTTCGCTTACATGCTCAACAGCCACTGGGGGATCGAGCTGCTGGCGGCCTCGCCGTTCGAGCATGACGTGAAGCTCAAAGGCACCGCCCTCGGCGCAGCCAATGGCAAACTCGGTTCGCTGAAACACCTGCCACCGACGCTGAGCGTTGTGTACTACCCACTGGACGCGAAGTCCGCCTTCCAGCCGTATGTCGGCGCCGGTATCAACTACACCTGGATCTACGATGAGCACGTTGGCAGCGAAGCCAGCGCCAACGGTTTCAGCAACTTCAAGGCGGATAACTCCTGGGGCATGGCGTTCCAGGTCGGCGCCGACTACATGCTGACCGACAACATCATGATCAACGCCCAGGTGCGTTACATCGACATCGACACCACCGCGACAGTGCAAAATAACGCAGTGGCGCAGGGCACTCGCGCCAAGGTCGATGTAGACGTAGACCCGTTCATCTACATGGTTGGCCTGGGTTACAAGTTCTAAAATTGCCGCACAAAAAAGGCGCCTCGAAAGGCGCCTTTTTCATGACTGCGTAAACCTCAGCGCCCCAACAACCGCGCCAGGCCGACACTCATCGGTGTCTGCTCCGGGTAGGTAAAACGCTCCAGCAAACGCTGATTGTTCGCTCGCGAGTGGCGGATGTCACCGGAGCGCGCCGGACCATAGCTCACCGGCGGCAATTGACCGACCACCGCTTCAAGGGCTTCAAGCATTTGCTTGAGGGTCGTGGCCTGGTTCCAGCCGACGTTGACCGCGCCGACTTCGACCTGCGGTTTCTCGATCGCTTGCACCAACAAGTCGACCAGGTCTTCGACGTAGACGAAATCGCGAGTCTGCTCACCGTCACCGAACACCGTGATCGGCAGGCCCTTCTGCGCGCGCTCGCTGAAAATGCTGATCACCCCGGAATACGGCGAGGACGGATCCTGGCGCGGGCCGAAGATGTTGAAGAAACGGAAAATCACCGGCTCCAGACCATGCTGGCGACGGTAGAAATCGAAGTAATGCTCGCTCGCCAATTTGTCCGAAGCGTAGGGCGTCAACGGTGCCTTGGGCGTGTCTTCGTCGATCGACTCGCCTTCGCCATTGTTGCCGTAGACCGCTGCGCTGGACGCATACAGCACCCGCTTGACGCCGGACTGGCGCATGGCTTCGCAGACATTCAGCGAGCCAATGAAATTGCTCTGGTGAGTCTTCACCGGATCATCCACCGACGCCTGTACCGACGCCACCGCGGCCAAGTGCGCCACAGCGCTGCATCCGACCATCGCCTGCGCGACCAGCGCGGCATCGGCGACATCGCCCACGATCAGTTCGACGCCGGGATTGTCCAGCGGCAAGTTGCTGCGTTTGCCGGTGGAGAGGTCATCGAGGATGCGTACCGAATGGCCCTTGGCGAGTAAGGCATCGGTGAGGTGCGAGCCGATGAAACCGGCGCCGCCGGTGATTAAAACAGGGCCGTCAGCCATGGCGATAAAACCTATCCAGTAAGCCCGGGAGTGCCGCACGCCAGGCGCGGGGTTTGATCCCGAAAGTGTGCAGAATTTTCTTGCAGGCCAGCACCGCGTGTTGCGGCTCTTCGGCGGCGTCCGGTCGCGCGGCGTGAGCCTGGGCGGTCGGCGCTTCGATGGCCAGCGGATGCAGAGCGCGTGCTTCGGTGAGGATCGCCTGCCCAAGTGCCAGCGGCGTGGTCGCCTCATGACCGGCGTAATGGTAGGTGCCCCACAGCGGCGCCGAGCAATCGAGTTGCTTGAGGACCGAGATGATCACACGGGCGGCGTCATCCACCGGCGTCGGATTGCCCCGACGGTCGTCGGCCATCAGCAATTCTTCAGGCAGTTCGGCGCGACCGAGGAAACGCCCGAGGGTGCCGTCGGGGCTGTCATCGAGCAGCCAGCCGAATCGCAGCAACACGTGTTGCGGGCAGGTGGCGCGCACGCTTTGTTCGATCCGCCACAAGGCCTGACCGCGCAGGCCCAAGGGCACCGGTTCGTCTTTTTCGCTGTAGGCGGTCGCCCGGGAGCCATCGAACACGCGATAGCTCGACGGTTGCAGCAGCACGATGTTGTGATGCTGGCACAGTTCGGCCAGACGCTCGATCGCCCGCTCCTGCCCGGCCAGACGCTGTTCGCTGACCGTCTCCGCCTGAAACCAGTCGAAGTAATAGGCGAGGTTGATCAACGCGTCCGGACGGGTGTCGTCGAGCAGTTGCGTCAGGCTCGCGGCGTCCCAGCCGTCTTGCGGTGGGCGGGGGGCGAGGAAGCCGATGTCTTCCTCCGCACCGAGGCGAATCAGCGCCTGCCCAAGGGCATTTCCGCCGCCCAGTAACATAAGGCGCATTCGCATAGAGTCAGCAGGCCCAGTCTGATTGAAACAATGGCTTTATCGACACCGCTCGCGGGCGATGCCGTGGATAGTTGCCGGAATCGTTGCATTTTGCGGGTTTAGTGCGCAACCGTCATCCGTAAAGTGTAGATACCTGAGATCTGTGCTGCCTGTTCCGGCCCCTTCGCGAGCAAGCCCGCTCCCACATTTGAACGGTGTCGGTCACAAATTATGAGTACTCAGGAGATCCAATAATGAAATGGCTACCCCCGCTGCCCTCTGTGATCGCCCACTAAGCTTTCACAGGGGGCTCACCGGAGACCGTTGCCATGAACAAAGTAGCTAT